>SKVS01000137.1 GCA_007129335.1 Spirochaetaceae bacterium | reverse complement strand
GCCATGATTCTATCCATAACCTTTGCCAACAGCAGGGTGTCATCAAGGCTGTGGATCGGCGATTCGGTTAGGCCCCCGATCATGAGATTCTGGAAATGTTCCACCTGGTAATTCAGTCCCACGGTATGTGCTCGGTGGATCCAGGTTTGCTGTCTGCCTTGAAGAGGATAAAAGTGTGCCCTCTTTGGAGCATACCAGGGATTGGGGATTTCAATCCTTCCCTTGGTTCCATAAATATGGGCTGCATTATCCATAGGATAAACGAAAGAACTCTCACAATGCGCTATGGCTCCTGAGGAAAACTTCAAATTCGTAATGCTTGCCTCATCGACACCGGTTAGAGCCCGGGTACCCAGGGTCTGGATTTCCCTGGGTTCACCCCAGAATGCCAGGGGCAACCACAGGGGGTAAATGCCAATATCCAGGGTAGCACCTCCGCCGAGTTTGGAATTGAACAAGCGGGAATCTCCGTGAAATTCGGCCTTGAAGCCAAAGTTCAGTCCCATGCTTCTTACCTGTCCCAAATGTCCCTGATCAATAAAATCCCATACCCGACGCAAAAGGGGATGAAATTTTGACCAGAGGGCTTCCATAAGCAGCACCCCGTGTTCCCGGGCTGAGTGTACGAGCTGGCGGGAACTATGGTACCCCGGTGTAAGGGGTTTCTCACACAAAACAGGAATTCCATGGTCAAGAGCCACCAGGGCCGGTTCCAGGTGGGCTGAATGGGGGGTCGCAATATAAACCGCATCAATTGGATGATTTGACAACAGGGTACCGAGGTTGGTTTCCCAATGGGGTACTCCAAAGATCCTGGCTTGGTGCTTTGCTCTTTGGGAATCCCTACTGACCAGGGCATAGGGAACCGCACCAGGGACCCTGGCCATGTCCTTTACCATTTTCATTGCAATTCCACCAGTTCCTACCAGTGCCCAGTTAACCTTCTTTTTCATGTTTCCTGCTATCAGCAATTCTCATTTTATGAGAATTGCTGTCCTACTATTCTTCATTGTAGATTATTTGACTGGATTTCGGTACTATTTTTCAGTATTCCTCACAGAAGCCTGAGTATTGACCTCGGGTGAAGAAATCAGTAATATATGATTATTACTATATATAATTAAGGAGCCAAGCATGGCAACACCAGCATTTTCCTTTGGAACAATGAATACAGAAAACTCAACCCAGGCTCAGGAGCAGGGAAACTCCACAACCGTTGAACAGGTAATAATTATTGGAAGCGGTCCCGCTGCCCACACCGCCGCAATTTACGCTGCCCGGGCCCAACTTGCTCCCCTCATGTTCGAAGGTTTTATGGCCGGAGGGGTTGCTGCGGGAGGGCAGCTCACCACAACCACAGAAATCGAAAACTTCCCCGGATTCCCCGAACCTGTTGGCGGGCCGGAACTCATGGACCGAATGAGGGCCCAATCCCAGAACTACGGAACACGAATTAAAACCGAAACAGTGGATTCGGTCGATCTGAAGTCCAATCCCAAAAAAGTAGTTGTTGGGGGAACCGTATATCTGACAAAAGCTATAATTATTGCTACCGGTGCCACGGCAAAGCGCTTGGGAATTCCCGGTGAAGAAGCCTATTGGCAACGGGGCATTTCAGCCTGCGCGGTGTGCGACGGTGCCCTGCCCATATTCCGAGACAAGCCGCTGGTTGTCATAGGCGGAGGGGACACAGCCTGCGAGGAAGCAAGCTACCTTTCCAAATTTGCCAGCCACGTTCACATGCTGGTTCGCCGGGACGAATTGCGGGCAAGCAAGGCAATGCAAAAACGGGTACTGGAAAACAGCAAAATTACCGTTCACTGGAACACCGAAGCTCTTGAAGCAGTGGGAGACCAGTTACTGACTGGAGTCAAGGTCATTCAAAATAAGACCAGGGAAGAATCCCTCATAGAAGCGAAGGGGCTCTTCTTTGCAATTGGTCACGAGCCGAACACCGGCTTCCTCGAGGGGCAGCTGCCCACCGATGAAACAGGATACCTTGTGACCAAACCCGATTCTACCTTTACCGGGGTCGAAGGGGTATACGCCTGCGGGGATGTAAAAGACAAGGTATACCGCCAGGCAATTACCGCTGCAGGCTCGGGCTGCATGGCTGCCCTGGAGGTTGAACGCTGGCTGACAGAATAAGGGCATTTTGACCCACCATTCCTGTCAGTTTCGGTTGTCATACAGGCTTTGTAGCCCTACACTAGGGTATGGCTACAAAGCTCATTGTTGGACACAGCGTAAATGATCTGGACTGCCTGGGCTCCCTTGCCCTGGCCAGGTACCTGTATCCCGATCATACTCCGGTGAAAAGCGGCAGGCTCCATCCTGGGGCATCGAAACTCTATACCCTGTTCAGAGACAACCTGAATTTTGCATCTATAAAAGACATTAAGGGTCTGGTTGTGGATGAAATGGTTGTGCTGGATACCCGGTCTCTGGACAAGATACAGGAGTACCTCCAGGTTCTTGAACAGACTCCCTGTTCTTTTGAGGTGTGGGATCACCATTGCTGCGAACCCTGCACTATTCCCGGAGCAAGGTTACACGAGATAAGCCTGGGAGCGAACACCAGCAGCCTGGCTCTGGAACTGAAAAACAAGGGTATTCCCATTTCTTCTGAAGATGCAACGGTAGCCCTAACTGCAATTTACGGGGATACCGGGAGTTTTCAGCACGATAATGTCCAACCTGGGGACTTTGAGGCTGCAGCCTGGCTTGCCGAACAGGGAGCGAGCCTTACTGTGGTAAGAAAAATGCTGAACAAGCTCAATCATAGCCATCAGCAGGAACTCTTTCATTCTGTATTAGGTAATCTGGATTCGAAAGAAATCCACAAACACCGAATTCTCTTCTCTTTCCAGGAACTTCCGAAACAGCTACCCGGTTTGTCGGCGGTAATTGAACAGGTCATGGAGGTTGAAGATTGCGATGCCCTGTTTGTTATTTTCAAACTGGTGAAGGAGGCCAGTCATCTCATTATTGCCCGCAGCTCCAGCCAGACCATCGATTTAAACTCCATACTTTCTGCCTTTGGTGGAGGGGGCCATCCCCAGGCATCCAGCGCACTCATAAAACACTCCCACGACATCCCTGTACTGACCCATTTGAACCAGTACTTACAAACCCACCTGAACCTCGGCGTGACTGCACAAACCATTATGCGGCCCGTACAACCAATTCTGGAAACCAGCTCCCTGTTGGAAGCCAGCTTGTTTCTCGAGCAAATCAATAACTCCGGAGCAGCGGTAATGAACGGGGATGGAAGGCTGACCGGTATTTTAACCCTCCGGGACATTCAAAAAGGCAGGAAGTCCGAGCAAATGCACGCACCGGTAAAGGCCTACATGAGTAAAAAACTGGTAACCATTGTACCCGAAACATCTCTGCGGGAAATTGAGCAGCTGTTTTACCTGAATGACATCGGCCACCTGCCAGTGCTGGCAGACAGCCAACTCTTAGGGATGGTAAGCCGCAAAACCTACCTGAAATACATAAAAAAAGAGCCGTCTCCTATACAAGTGGTTTAGTCTTGTCCTGGAGCCACCTGAGCTGTTCGTCCCTTAAGCCCGGAGCCAGGCATTCCCTGACCCATGCATGGTAGTTATTTATCCAAAGAATTTCGTCGGAATTCAGCAGGTTAACATCAATCAGCCGGGGCTCATAGGGAAAGGGGGTCAGGGTTTCAAATCCAAGAAACCCCCGATCCTCTTCCCGGACTGCGACCAAGTTCTCAATCCGAATACCAAAATTCCCCGTTTCATAATAGCCCGGCTCATTAGAGAAAACCATTCCCGGTTCAAGAACCACCGTATTCGGTACAGGACTTATCCTCCCGGGACCCTCATGCACATTCAGGGCAAATCCAACCCCATGTCCCGTACCGTGACCATAGTTCAGAGCCACATCCCACAAGGGTTTTCGGGCAAGGACATCGAGTTGACTCCCTACCGTACCCTTGGGGAATATAACCGTGCTTAAACTTATATGCCCCTGAAGTACCCGGGTATACAGTTCAACCTCTCGCGGCTCGGGCTCACCGAGAATGAAGGTCCGGGTAATATCGGTGGTACCCGAATCGTATTGTCCACCGCTGTCAATGAGAAGCAGTCCCCGACCCTTTACCCCTGCACTGCCGGGATCCCCGGGCCGGTAATGGATTATTGCCCCGTTACCCCGGAAACCAACAATAGATGCAAAGCTTTCTCCCCGAAAATCGGGTATTTCCGCGCGGAACCCTTTGAGTTTCTGAGAGAGTTGGGCTTCCGTATATACCTTTTCCCCCTGAAGCTCCTGGTCAAGCCAGTACAGGAATTTTACCAGGGCCTTGCCATCCTCCACCATGCATTTCCGCCAGGATGATAACTCAGAAGAGGTTTTTTTGCTTTTGGCAAGGGTTACCGGAACATCAGCTTCCAGAACACCTCCGGCACGGTCCTTTAACCTGCGGGCAAGACCTGCAGAAACCTGTTTAGGACTGTAGAGTATTTTCATTCCCTTAGCGGGCCCCTGGACCCAGGCTGCCAGTTGGTCGTAGGGGTGGATTTCAACGTTTGCCCAGGACAGGGCCTGGCGAACCTCCGAAGGTATTTTTTGTGGGTCCACAAAGAGATGATGGTTATTCAAATTTCCTGATACTCCCTGGAGAACCGGATCATCCTCGGGATTATCTTCGAACCGATAAGACTGGGATCGGGATCTGAACACCTGGCCCTGGTTTTCCCCCGGACCAGCGCTGGTTTTAACCTGTCCGCTGGAAATAATCAGGTAACCGTAGAAAACGGGATTACATTCCACATCCGATCCTCGCAGATTCAGTACCCAGGCAAGTTCATCCAATGCGCTGACAAGCATGCCATCCGATTCGCGTTTTAATAGATTTGCAGCCTGTGCGGCCAGTTTATCCTGGCGGGTAAGACCGGCTCGTTGTTCATCGAACAGGCGCACCTCGTTCCCGGGCATGGGCGGTCGGTCAGTCCAGACCTGATCTACCAGATTATCTACCAATTCCAAATTTTCCAGTTGGAACTGATCCACCATAGCCGGGCTCAGGGAAAGAGAATCGGCAATAACCAAGGGCTTGGCAGGTTCAAGAAGTTTCTGTCCCTGAGCATCCAGGGGACCACTTACTCCAAAACCTGCCGCCTTTGCTGTTTGTTTAATCCAGGCTCCAAGAACCGGGGTCTCTGGCAGACCATCTTTCATGAGCACAAAGGGGGTTTCTGCCAGGGCCTCTTCGGCTTCGAGAAAATACCGACCATCGGTCCACAGGGCAGCAGTGCCGTCGGCCAGGACAACAGCGGTACCTGCAGATCCCTGGAAACCCGAAACCCAGGCTCGAATCTGCCAATGATCGGCCAGGTATTCGGACATATGGGGGTCGGCACTGGGGAAAACCCAAGCCCAGGCTTTTCGTTGAATAAGCTGTTCCTTGACCAGCTCGACCCTTTGGGTTACCAGCTGTTTCATTCTTGATTCCATAGGTACCTCTTTCTCCCTGTTTTGGCTTGGTTCAATCCGGCCTGCTTGTGAATCCTGAGAACCTTCAAGAGTCGACAGGTCCTCTCAGAAAGACTACACTCGGCAGGTATGAACCGACTATGTATTTTTGATTTGGACGGCACGGTACTCAATACCCTTGGGGGAATCCATTTCCACCTCAATTATGCCCTGGGGCTGAATGGATTTGCACCCATTGATCTACCCACTTGCCGCACACTCATTGGTCATGGACTTCGACGATTGGTCCAGGACAGTCTTCATGGTACAGCAAATTCCCGAATTGTACACCAGATTTTCCAGGATCTTCTTGGGTCATACCGGAAGAATCCCGCAGTCCACACCCATGCCTACCCGGGGATACCGGAACAACTGGAATACCTGAACGATCAGGGTCTGACCCTGGCTATAGCCACCAATAAGGATCATGATGTGGCGGTAACCCTGGTTGATCAATTTTTTCCCGGTCTGTTCCAGGCAGTACGGGGAGCAAGAGACGGGGAGGCAATGAAACCAGACCCTTCGGTCATTCGGGACATTCAACAGACACTACAATTCGACCAGTCCACCCCGACCGTGCTCATTGGAGATTCCTCGGTGGATTGTCATACCG
>SKVS01000041.1 GCA_007129335.1 Spirochaetaceae bacterium | reverse complement strand
TGAGACATTATTGCCGGAGCTCCTACACCGTAGTTCCAGAGCTTCTTTCGGTAGTTAAGGTCAACCGACACCTTCACCCCCATGGATTTTGCAACTTGTACCGCTTCCAGACTAGCCTGGGCAGCATCCGCGGACAGAGCGGGAGTAATACCGGTAATATGGAACCAACCGGCCTGAGAAAAAATAGTCGGCCAGTCAAAATCTCCTGGCTTGATCCGGGAAATTCCCGACCCTTCCCGGTCGTAAACAACTTTGCTGGGCCGTTGATTCGCCCCTGATTCAAGAAAGTAAATTCCTAAACGATCCTTACCTCTTTTCACCAGGGAAGTATCCACCCCATATTTCTGCAGCTGTCCAAGGGCAGCAATCCCCAGAGGATTATTGGGAACCACAGAAACAAACTGGGTATTCCTTCCCATAATGCTCAGGGAAACTGCAACATTCGATTCCCCACCTCCGAAGGTTGCTTCCAAAGAAGGGGATTGGAAAAAACGTTCATGTCCAGGGGATTTAAGCCGGAGCATTATTTCCCCAAAGGTAATTATTGATTTCATAGGATCATTATACACCCCCTGCCCTTCGAGTCAAGTTTTTTTGAAACATTGTTCCATTTTTTTGAATTACAATGTATACTGGAGTTATGAAAACATCCATATTCAATACCCTATTTACTACCGGCCTTGTTCCTGTAGTAAAAATTGAAGATTCTTCCCTCGCCCCGGACCTTGGCAAGGCATTAATGAAGGGAGGAATTCCCGTGGCAGAGGTTACCTTCCGAACCTCCACAGCCGCTGAGAGTATTCGAGCCATGGTTGATCAGGTACCAGGATTACTCGTGGGAGCCGGTACCGTTATTAACGTTGAAATGGCAAAAAAAGCTCTACAGGCTGGGGCTGCTTTTGTGGTAAGCCCAGGATTTAATCCCAAGGTTGTGGAATACTGCCTGGAGCATGATATGCCCATTGTTCCGGGTATTAACAATCCCACAGGAATTGAACAGGCCCTGAACTATGGTCTTGATTTCCTGAAATTTTTCCCTGCCGAACCCTCAGGGGGAGTTCAGATGCTCGACGCCCTCAGTGCTCCCTACAATCAGGTACGTTTCATGCCAACCGGAGGCATAGGGTTACATAACCTGGAGGATTACGCCAAGCGCTCTTATGTCCACGCAATTGGGGGAAGCTGGATGGTTCCCCCTTCAGCAATAGAAAAACAGGACTGGGATGCAATATCCACCCTATGCAGGGACGGAATGCTAAAACTCCAGGGATTTGATTTCGGTCACCTGGGAATAAATAGTGACAATCCCAATGAAGCTGCAGACATTGTCAAGACTTTCGAACTCTTCGGATTTTCCATAAGCCAGGGAGTTTCATCGTATTTTATAAACAGGGAAATTGAAATTATGAAATCCCCCTACCTGGGAAGCAGGGGTCATATTGCAATACGTACCAACAATGTCCGCCGGGCTGGGGAATTCTTGGGCAAAAAAGGTTTCACCCCAAAGGAAGAAACAGCAAAAACAAATGACGGCAAGCTTATAGCTCTTTACCTGGAACCGGAAGTCGCTGGATTCGCCCTACATTTGCTTCAGAAATGATTGTCCTGGGAGCAAGCTACTGCCCCAGGACGTACCGGTACCAGTCTGCCTGCAGGGCTTCCAGGTACTCACTGGGAAGTTCGGGAACGGCAGCTGCTTCCAGGGTAGCAAAATCCAGGGTTGCAGGCCCAAGGTCTAATTGTTCAAATGCCCGCCGGTCCGCAGGCTGTAAACGCTGCATATCCAGGACGGTAAAATCGCCCCAGTTAGCCGGGTCGTTCTTACTTAATTGAGCCTCAGGTGAAAGCAGATAATTTGCTAACACCAGAGCGCCGGCTCGATTGGGGGCATTAAAGGGCATGGCGGTAAAGTGGGTATTAAAGAGGCTGGCATCTTCCATGACAAAGCTCCGGGCAGTACCCGGATACCGTCCTTGGAGAATTCTTGCCTGGGTCTGACCCTGGGTGTAGGTCATGTTGATTTTTACCTCACCCCGTTCGAATAATCCATCCAGAAATGAAAGTTCCCGGGGGTAAGACCTTCCCTGTTGCCACAGGTAGGGCTTCAGGTCGTTCAGGTAATCCCACAACTTAGGCGATTGTGACTGGTACAGGTCCGGGTCCCAGCCCTGCAAATACTGCTGTGCGCCCCCTGTTACGGCAATAAAGGCCTGGCGGATGAAGGCCGACCCGGTAAAATCCGAAGGCTCGGGGTAGGTAAAATAACCGGGATGTTCCCTGACCCACTGGGGAAGCTGGGCATAACTAACCGGCGGTTCGGTGCTGGCAGAATCGTATTCCAGGACAAACTGGGCCCTGCCGTAGGGGGCCTCGTAGCCCATGGTAGGAAATCCGAAATCGAACTCCGCGGTAGCCGGATCCACATAGTTCAGAAAATTAGGCAGCTTTTGGGTTATGGGGCCGGCAATCGTTCCAGCCTGGTATGCCCGCTTGAAGTTTTCCCCATTTATCCACAAAAGATCAAAGCTTCCCCGGGTACGGTTTTGCTGCTTTTCCGTTGCCAGGCGGTTTACAAAAACCGGCGCATCGGCGGGAATACGGTTCAGGGTAAGACCGTACAGATCAAGAAGCCGGGGGGCCACAACATTGTCAATCCATTCATTAATTGCCTGGGATCCGCTCCACATGGCAAAGTTCACCTGGGTGCCTCTGGCCTGGACGGTAATTTCATCCCAAGAAGCCTGTTCCCAGTCAAATGCGGGAGCGGTTTGAGCACCGGCAGCGCTCAGTACGGGAATCAGAAAGACCATAAGCAATACCATCAGTCCGATTTCTAAGAAAAAGTTTTTCAAATTCACCAGATTCTCCTTTTTATGTTTGTGACTTGAATCGTTCGAGGATACTCTTATGAGCCTCTTATGAATCGGTTTCACCGGTACCTTCGAACGCCATGGCCTGGATTTTTTTTAAGGTTTCAAGGGCTTGTTCCCATTGGGATTGTTCCACATTTCCAAGAATGCTTTGCTGAACCCCAAGCCAACGATTCAGGGTTTCTTCCAGGGCTTTTCGACCGGTAACGGTGAGTTTATACCGTTTAACCCGTTTATCGTGGGCATCGGTACCCAGGTTTTCAATGAATCCTGATTTTTCAAGAGGGGCCAGGGTTCTGGTTAAGGTGCTTAAATCGTGACCTGTTGCGGCGCGTATGTCACTGCTGGATGCCGGTTCGAGCATGCCGATATGAACCAGAAGGCCGTATTGCATAGTTGTCAGTGGCCCGTCCTTATAAGCTTCCTCAAAAAGTTTCAGGACAGAACGGTATGCCTTGCCGATGTTAAAGGCTACACAAAGCTGGGGAACTAAATTCAGGTGTTCCATGTCGACCATTGCTAATTTTTCCATTAGGCTTCCTTTGTTTGTTTTTACTTTTTTTCTGGCACCTTGGTCAGGTGTAGCTTGTATTATTAAACAGGGGATTCCCCTTTTTGTGAAACAGTATTATTCGATGATTCCCAAACCAGAGAAAGAATATGCTCCCGGGCGTCCAAAAATTCTGGGGTACTTTTAACCATGCGGGCTTGTCCATCGTTGCCTGGCAGGTGGATTGACCCATCGAAAATAATAGTTGCAGGACGGGAAGAACTGACCAGTACCCTTGTTCCCAAATATACCGCCTCGTCTACGCTATGGGTTACAAGAATAATGGTTACACCGGTTTTTTTCCATATCATTTTCAGCTCATCCTGCATGTGTTCCCGGGTCAGAGCATCCAGGGCACCAAGGGGTTCGTCTAACAAGAGAATATGGGGCTCATTTGCCAGGGCCCGGGCCAGAGCTGCTCTTTGCTGCATTCCACCGGATAACTCATAGGGATAGGCGTTCTGAAATTCTTCGAGCCGAACCATAGTAAGGAAGTGTTGAGCCCTGTGCTCCCGTTCTTTTTGTGGAATACCCAAAACCCTTGGTCCAAATTCTATGTTCTGACGCACCGTTAGCCAGGGAAAAAGCTGGGGCTGTTGAAAAGACAGCCCCCGTTTCCAGTGAGTACCCACAATAGGTTGACCTTCGCAGAGTATGGTTCCGCAAGTTGGTTCCAACAATCCAGCCAACAACCTTAAAAGGGTGGTTTTTCCACATCCCGATGGACCTACAAGGCAAACAAACTCACCTTGAATAATATCCAAACTTGTGGGAGCAAGAGCCCTGGTGTTTTTGGTACCGTTTGTATACTCAAAGCTAACATTTTGTAAGCTAAGAACCGGTTGGTTCATCTTTGGACTCCCCTGGTCACCTTACATCCTGGTTTTGAACCGCTTCTTCCAGGGAAACCGGCCAAAGTGCTTGCTGGAATGTCTGTAAGCCAGGTAATGTCCGAATTCTTTGCTGATTCACCAAGAATTCAGCTGTAGCCAGAAAAATTTCTGCCAATTGACCCGGCGAATCGCTGGAACCGAAGTAGGCAGGACCCAACTGCTCAGAGCCATCGAGAAATACTAAACTGTTCATTTGCCGCAATGCCTCTGCAGAATCAATACCCAGTTCCCTGCCGATTGCCTGGGCAGCTAATTGGGGTTGGGTTCGAATATACTCCACAGCCCGGATCTGGGATGCTACATATCCTGTTACTAAATGGGGGTACTGCTGGGCAAATCCGGTTCGAACCAGGCCAATGTCCCCGGTCAGATAGCCCTGATCAGCCAATTCTCCGCTGGTTAGGAGTATTCTGCCATCCAATTCCAGCAGGGCTGACAGGGTTGGTTCCCAGACAAAGGCCCCATCGATGTCTCCCCGTTGCCAGGCAGCCCGCATATCAGCCGGCGGCATGTCAAAAATGGTTAGGGTATTTGGATCTATTCCTGCCAGATCCAGTGCAACCATCAGATGGTAATGGGTTGTTGCCCCGAAAGGTGCAGCTAAACGCTTACCAACCAGGTCCTGAACCGATTGAATACCTGAGGATTTCCGGACAACCAGAGCCTCATTATCCCCAATAATATTGTAGATCCAAAAAACCTTTCCAGGAACGCCTTGAGCTATTGCAGCAACAGTAGTTGAACTGCCCCCAAGTCCAAGATCCACACTACCCGAGGCTATTGCGGCATTTAACTCACTGCCCGAATTGAATTCCACCCACTGAATAGGAATTCCAAGGGTTTCCTCGTGCCAGCCCAAGTTCTTTGCAACCAGTGCACCGTTGGGTATTGACTGGTATCCGATAACCATTTTTGCCGGATTATCCTGGTTATCCCTGTTAGTCTGAAGATCTGACCGGCCGCCTCCAGCAAAGATAGCAGCAGCGCCGAGGATTCCCATACTCAATGCTGCAAAAAAAATCACCACCAAGCGAACAAACCTGTTGCTCATATTACTTTCCTTTCCAATGGACTAACCTTAGTTCGGCAAAGCGAAGAAGGCCATCGAGTACCATGCCGGTGAATCCCATTACGAAGACAGCCATAAACAAAACGTCTGTCCGGAGAAATCTTCCAGCATCTAAAACCATCCAGCCAATTCCATTCACCGCAGCCACAATTTCTGCAGAAATAAGGGTTGTATAGGCAAAGCCCATTGCTATTCGTAAACCGGTAAAAATATGGGGTAAGCACGAGGGGAAAATTACCCGGGCAAACATAGAAAGGGTACTTACTCCAAGGGTTCGGGCAGATTCAATCCGCTGAGGTGGAACAGATTCGACACCTGATATGGTATTCATGATCAGTGGGGGCAAAGCTGCAAGAAAAAGCAGCGTTACCTTCGAAGCCTCTCCTATTCCCAACCAGAGTATGAGTAAGGAATAATATGCCAAGGGAGGAAGAGGCCGGTAAAATTCCAGAACCGGGTCAAACAAATTCCTGACCAGTAAAAACCTGCCCATGAACAGTCCCAGAGGAATGCCAATAAGAACCGCCCCGATATAGCCCAAGCCTAATCTGCCAAGGCTCGTGCCAAGATGAACAAATAAGGTTCCACCTCGGTACCCCTGGGTCAGAACTTCGGAAAAAGCCCGTCCAACATTGGCAGGATGGGGAATAAAAAGTTCGGGAACCAGGGAAAGCTCAGCAACTAACAACCACCCAAGGAAAAGTATCAGCGGCGTTATAATCCGGGCTATTCTCACCTATTCCTCCTGGTTATTTGT
>SKVS01000328.1 GCA_007129335.1 Spirochaetaceae bacterium | reverse complement strand
TTGTTGCCGGTAATGTTTACTTTTTCTCCCGGGAGAGCTTTTCGGGCATCGACAAGAATTTCTCTTCCCTCGGCGGAGAGGGCAATACAGTCGCCGGTTATGTGCATTCGGGTTATGGTGGATTCGGGGTAATCCCGCAGATTTTTTGCCATGGCAAACCGTATCATAAAACCTCATTTCCCGATACTATGCAGTCCATGGAAAAGTCGGACAGAAACCAAAAACCTTCTACCAGGGAACTTGCTGATCACCTCGGGCAATTTGTGACCCCCGAACGTCTGGATAAAATGAACCGGGCCCTGGATTTTCGCACCCGTTACCTGACGGTGGTTCTTGAGGATATTTTTCAACCCCACAATGCTTCGGCCGTATTGCGAACCTGCGATGCCTTTGGCGTACAGGATGTTCACATAGTGGAGGATCGGAACAAGTACCGGATTAATCCCGATGTAGAACTGGGCACCAGCCAATGGCTGACCATGTACCGATATTCCAGGTCCCAAGCATCCTCTGAGGTAAATCCAGAAAAAAACCTTCCCATAGAAAAAGCGGTTAGCCAGCTGAAAAGCCGGGGATACCGCATTGTGGCAACCGCCCCCCACGCTCGGGAGCACTCCCTGGCACAACTGCCCCTGGAACCAGGACCGGTCGCCTTGCTTTTTGGCACCGAACTTTCGGGTCTGAGCGAGCAGGCAATGAACCTGGCCGATGAGTTTGTCACTATTCCTATGCACGGCTTTGTAGAGAGTTTCAATATTTCGGTCAGCGCTGCTCTGTGTCTGTATGATTTGAGCTCCCGCTTGCGGGATTCTTCCCTGCAATGGGCACTACCTGTAGAACAACGGGATGAAATCCTGTTGACCTGGTTACGCCGGAACATCAAAGGTGCATCCCAGGTAGAAGCCCGGTTTCTACGTGAATTTGCCGGCAAATCCGACTAGAAAAAACCGACTGAGTTTCCCCGGGAACAACGTTGGTCTAGAAATCCTGCTGAATCTTCCGCCGAAGTTCTTTCAGTACCCCATAATTCGTGCGGTTGATTTGAATCGGTGAAAGGGAAATAAATCCATTCTCATAGGCCCAGACATCCGTACCTTCATGGTTCTCTCCCTGATCCCAGGTTCCCCTGGCCCAGTACAGTCCCGGTTCATCGGCCTCATCGAACTGATGGAGGAAGGGGCGGTCACCCATTTCGGTTACCCGAATCCCCTTAGAACGGGCAAACTCTTTTTTCGGAAAATTCACATTTAACACATGATCGGGATGGATGAGTTTTTTCTCCAGGATTTGCTGTACAACCCCCCGGAGTTCCAAAGACGGAAGATCCCATCCAGAGAAGTCGGTGGAAAAAGAAATTGATGGAATTCCACAGATAATGCCTTCGGATGCTCCACCCAGGGTGCCGGAATACATAATATCGGTTCCCAGGTTGGGACCGTCGTTTATCCCCGAAACCACCAGGTCTACCGATAGGTGGAGGGCGTACAGGGCGAACTTCACACAATCTGCGGGTTTTGCATCGATACTCCAGGCCTGAACATCCGGCAGATAGTCCGGTCGTTCCCGAAGGCGGATTGGGTCGTGTATAGTAATTCCATGGCCAATAGCACTTTGCTGAGTGTGGGGAGCTACAACCTTAACCTGCCCGAAACCCTGCATGGTTTGGGCTAAAAGTCTTATCCCCGGAGCCTCAATTCCATCATCGTTTACTACAAGAATATTCATAGTTTTTTACCTTTCGCTAGCCTATGGCGAAACCTGCACACGGGCCGTGCAAATAATGTTAATACGCAAGATGTTGTATTGGCCCGTACAAAAGGAGTCATTCTATACCAGCTTCTTTCTAATCCTGCTGGAAATGGAATCGATAATTGTAACGGTAATGATTAACACAATAACGATCATCATGGCCCGGGGCCAAACCCGGGTTCGGATTGCGAAAATGAGGGGTGCCCCTATGCCTCCGGCTCCTACAAGACCCAGGGTTGCCGCAGCCCTCATATTGATTTCAAACCGGTACAGGGTATAGCTAATGAGTTCCGGGCTGACCTGGGGCAGTATTGCCCTGAAAAGAATTTCGAAGGGTCCAGCACCACAGCTTTCCAGAGCTTCCTTAACACCCATGTCCATGCTTTCAATTGCTTCGCTGAACAGTTTTCCCAGCATACCAATAGAGTGGATTCCCAGGGCAAGAATTCCTGCAGGTGCTCCCGGGCCTACCACACTAATGAATATTAAGGCCAAAATGAGTTCGGGGAAGGTTCGGATCATGGTAACAAGGAACTTTCCGATTTTAGACACCCTGGGTCCAACAATATTCTGGGCAGCAAGGAGTGCAAAGGGAATGGACAGAAGGGCTGAGGCAAAGGTTCCGGCAATAGCTATTGCTATGGTTTCAAGGATTGCATAGGGCAGACCGTCGATGGTCCAGGTATTCAAATAGGCCATGTCGGGTTGTATGAAACCCCTTCCCATGGATTGAAGGGTGCCTGCAGCGGTTTGCATGATTCCTTTATACTCAATTCCCAGGAATCCCCAGATCAGTAATACCAGTATGCCCCCATAATTAAGAATTCTGTACAGGGTCTTCCAGTGATCAACCGGCTTTGTTACTACTATGGTTTCCATTTATACCAGCCTCTTTCGTATAGAGCTACTGACCAGGTCAATTGCCAGAACAACGAAGAATGAAATAATAATAATTACCCCAACCCGGTCAAACCGTCGAAAAGCCAGAGCCTGCTCAAAGGTTTGGCCAATTCCTCCTGCCCCCACGTAACCCAGAACCGCAGCGGCCCGAACATTCACCTCGAATCCGTACAGGGTATAGGACATGAACTGGGGAAGTATCTGGGGCAGAATTGCATAGCGGAGGATGTTCAGCTTATTAGCTCCCAGGCTCATGAGCGCCTCCACCTGGCCGTAGTCTATGGCTTCAATGGACTCGAAGGTCAACTTGGAAATGAGTCCGAAGGTGAACACTGACAAGGCCATAACCCCGCTGTAGGGTCCTATTCCAAATATGGCAACAAACAAGGATGCCAGGACCATTGCGGGTATGGTGCGGAAAATGTTTAACACAAACCGTAGGGGCTTGCTGATCCAGGGTTTCTTTAGGAAGTTTTCTGCGGCAATAACCGCAATGGGCAGGGCAGTCAGGGCACCCCAGAAGGTGCCCACAATAGCCATACGAATAGTTTCAATCAGGGGGTTGATCATCCGGGGGGTGAAGGACCAGTCGGGTTCCAGGAACATTCTTCCCAAAAGCCTTCCTCCCCGCTGAAGGTTCCGGATTATTTGGGGAATACTGAAACCTGCAAACCAGCCGCTGCCCAAAACCAGGGCGGTTACTCCCAGGATAATCAGATTTCGCCGAAGGTTATTGGGCTTAGGTACGGTAATGGGTTCAAAGACCTTAGGATTGGTCCGGGAAACCCTCTGTTCGCCTGCGCTCATACCCCGTCTCCCAGAACCTCATCGTGGTGAATAGGTCTGCCGTAGACTTTTTCCATGTCGTTACAAAACTGGGTTTTATTCATTCCCTTCATGGGTACATCGTAGACAATTTCTCCGGCCTTAATGCCAATGACCCGGGTTGCATACTTCCAGGCAAGGTCTACGTGGTGCAGGTTGGCAACAGTGGTTATTCCGTCTTCCTTATTTATTTGTTTTAAATAGTCCATGACCTGTATGGTGGTAATAGGGTCCAGGGATGCAACCGGTTCATCTGCCAGCATGAGCTTTGGTTCCTGGGCCAGGGCCCGGGCTATGGCTACCCGCTGCTGTTGACCACCGGAGAGTTCGCTGGCCCGGGTGTGAACCTTTTCCAGAATGTCCACCCGTTGCAATGCCCGGTAGGCTATTTGTTTGTCCTCTTCAGGGAACAGGCCGAGAATTGTTTTCCAGGTGGGGTGGTAGGCAACCCTGCCCGAAAGAACGTTATTCAACACTGACATGCGCTTTACAATGTTAAATCCCTGGAAAATCATGCCGATCTGCCGCCGAACATTTCGTAAGACCTTGCCTCTTGCTTTGTTTACCGTAACCCCGTCGACAATAACATCCCCGCCGGTATTATCGATGAGTTGGTTTATTAACCGTAAGAAGGTAGATTTTCCTGCCCCTGACAGGCCGATGACCGCTACAAATTCCCCGGGTTCAATACTAACACTAATATTTTTCAGGGCTTTTACTCCGTTGGAGTAGGTCTTGCTGACATTAATAAATTGAATCATGGGAGCTCCCTTGACGATGGATCGGTAGTCATGGCCTGGATGACCTGGGTCAGCCCAAACATCCTGGATGTACCGAAATTATTCTAATGGTTTTTTAACCTGTGGTACATATACAACAGAAAAAAACTTGGTTATACTTTGGTTAATTCAACCCTTTAAGGAGGCGTATAACATGAAAAAACTGCTCATGTTTGCCCTGATTTCTCTTGTGCTTGTTTCTGGCTTGTTTGCCGGTGGACGGGCAGCTGCTCCTGCCACGCTGAACCCCGAAACCCTGCAAGTTCAGCTCATTCCTTCTCGTGACGCTGCGTATCTGGATGCTCAGCGGCTGCCCATGCAACAGCTTCTTTCTGCTCAGTTAGGAATGCCTGTTGTTGTAACCGTTGCCACGGACTACAATGCGCTTATCGAAGGTATGGCTTCAGAGCAGATCCATGTTGGACTGCTTGCTACCACTGCATACGTTCTTGCTGCGGATGAAGGACACGCAGAAGCAATTCTTGCAAGCCTTCGGTATGATGTTGATGATTTCGGTCGCCAACTGAGGGATCAGCCCCTGGTTGCAGGTTACAAGGCTCAGCTTGTTGCCGGAGTAAACTCAGGTATTCGTTCGGTTGCTGATTTACGGGGTAAAAGAATTGCAATTGCATCCTTTACCTCAACCAGTGGATTCGTATGGCCTGCAAACCTCTTGGCAGATAACGGCCTGAACCCCGAAACCGATGTAACCTGGGTAAACGTAGGCGGCCATGACAATGCTATTCTTGCGGTGTACAACGACGAAGTCGATGCAGCATTCACCTTCAAGGATGCCCGGAGCCTGTTTAATCAGGAAGCATTCCATGCAGACCTCATGGAAAAAGTTGTTTTGGTAACCGATACAACCGATATTCCTAATGATACTATATCGGTAATTCCCCGGCTCGATCCTGCTCTGAAAACCCGAATTGCCCAGGCTTTCATAAACATGACCAAGGATCCCGCGGGACTTGAGATAATGCAAAGAATTTATAACCATGAAGGGTATCGGGAAGTAACCGATGCGGAATACGACATGGTTCGAACCTACCTCGAGAGAAGTCAGACCTGGAGCTTCTAATTCTTTTTTAAGGATTCCCAGGCGTAAAACAAGGAATGTACCTATTCTGACTTTTTCAGTCCCCCAGGGCCTATGCCTTGGGGGTTTTCTTTTTCAGGGACCAAAGAACAGGATAACCTGGGGATCTATGCGCCCGGTATATCAGAAGACCTGTTAACCCCGTCATGACCAGGACTACACCTCCTGCCAATCCGAAACCCCGGTTCGTGCCGAGCAACAGAATCTCACCAAATGAGAGTGCAACTATCACAGCCAGGCTTCCTGTGCCAAAGAACAATCGGGGAACTCGAAAGAGGGTTCCCAAGAGACTTGAGTATAACAGCCAGAGAACTACCGCAAGTCCGGATCCAAAGATCGTTCCAGAGAGCAACGGGGTCCCAAAATACCGTTCAAAGGGTAACAGGATGGCCCAGAGGCTTATAGGAATAGCCAGGCTCATAGTAATGGTTTGGTATACCAATGGGGTAACCCGTGAGCTTTGAGGTAAGATCTTTGTTCGCCTTGTGGTTTGTTCTGTCGCACCCTCGGCCACACGCTCCAATCCGAAAGCTTTGGGGGATCCATTCCTGTACACCTCCCCGTCCATTTCTCTGGACAGACGATCAAGAACCCCAGTTAACCGCTTATCCAGGGGCGAAATCATCCAGAAAGAGAGGGCGAGGGCAAGACCGCTACCCAAAGCAAGACCTGCCAGATAAATCCCCTTACTCAGCATCTGGATGTTCACCAAAAGCAGAATGGAAACCAGTGTCCAAAATACCCCCTTCCCTGGACTCCTCAGTGAACATTCCATGCTCCAGGTTCTTTTTTGATCTGCCTTGGGCAG
>SKVS01000089.1 GCA_007129335.1 Spirochaetaceae bacterium | reverse complement strand
TGTATTTCAGCCGCTTCTTTCACCAGAGGGAGGGAATAAGCCCGAAACAGTACCAGCAATTTCGCCGGCAGTAGACAGGGCAAACGCATATGGCAATCAAACCTGGCAAAATAGTGCAATTATGTTGGATGAGTCCCCTGAAAAAAGGGTTTAGCGCAACAATGCGGCACCAATGGTGCTTAATACAAAGGTAGCACACTGTATATGGGGTAATTCGTGCCGCATTGGGAACTCTGCGTATCTTTTTTCAGGGGACTCTTGGATAAACTCCTACAACTGAGCAAAAAATGGGCCATTTCCCCGAACCACTTTGCCATATGCGTTTGCCCTGCACCAGTAGACGCAGTACCATTCAAGTCGTACACTGAAATCAAAGGGGGCGGTTATGGCGCAGTATTTTGGCGGAATCGATGTGGGCGGTACGAAAATCCTGACTATTATTATGAACGAAGACAGGGAAATTGTGGGCCGCAGCAAGACGAAAACGCCCGTACTGGCCAGCGGGGAAGAACTGGTCCAGCTCATGGTCGGGGAACTCAAAACCGCTCTGGATGACGCCAAAATAAAGAAGAACTTGTTGAAAAGTCTTGGAGCTACCTTTCCTGGGCCGGTGGATTTTGAGACCGGCTGGGTAAAGGATGCGCCGAACCTGGGAATTCAAAGCTATCCCCTGCAGCAGGCCCTCATGGACGCTTTGCAAATCCCTGTTACCCTGGAAAACGACGTGAATGCCGGAATTTATGGTGAACTCATTGCCGGGGCAGCCCGGGGGTACCAGCACGTAGTTGGGGTGTATCCCGGCACGGGTATTGGTGGCGGAATTATAATAGATGGGCACCTGTACCGGGGAATCAGCGGCGGGGCCGGTGAGGTTGGCCACATGAAGGTACAGCTGGAAGGCCGGCTGTGCGGCTGCGGCCAACGTGGCTGTCTGGAGGCCATGGCATCGAAAACCGCTATTGCAAAGGAACTGGTTCACCTGGCCATGACCGGCAAAGCCCAAACAATTCTGGAAAAAGCCGGCAGCGATATTAGCGCAATCAAGAGCAAACATATTCGCCAAAGCATAGAAGCAGGGGAGATTCACGTGCAGAACGTTGTGGAAAAAGCGGCTTACTACCTGGGCGTTGGGCTTGCAAACCTGGTGAATATTTTTAATCCCCAACTCATCGTGCTCGGAGGTGGATTAATCGAAAAACTCGACAAATGGATTCTCCCTATTGCCCAGCAAACCATGCGGGATAATGCCATGCCTTCCCTGGTTCAGCGGGTAGAAATTAAGGTTGCCCAACTGGAAGATGATTCGGTCGCCCTGGGAGTTGCGGCTCTGGGAAAGGAAGCGGCTAACCGGTGAAAACCCCTCATGGAGAAATAAAAAACGTTGCGGTCATCGATGTTGGCTCGACCGCAATCCGCCTGGTCATTCTGGAAATACGGCCCGATGGAACCTACCGGCGGCTCGACCGGGCAACCCGGCCCATCCGTCTTGGTAACGATGTGTTTTCATCCCGGGTCATTCACCGTCAGTCGGTGGTCCAGGCAATTCAAATTCTTATCGGATTTGTGGAACTCATGGAAGGGTGGGGTATTCAGCCTGAGGATACCTACGCTATTGCAACCAGTGCTATTCGGGAAGCCCGAAACCGGGACACCTTTCTGGACCGGGTGTTCATGAAAACCGGCCTGCGCATCCGGGTCATTGAAGGGGTCGAGGAAAATCACCTGACCTTCATTGCGGTGCAGCACGCCATGGAAGGACTCAAGACCGATTTTCGAAAAGCAAACTCCTTAATAATAGAGGTGGGAGGGGGTTCCCTGGAGCTCATGGTGCTGAAACAAGGAAAAATGGCCGCTACCCACTCGCTGAAAATGGGTACTATTCGCATTGAGCAGCAAATGATACCCCGGAGTAAGGGTACGGGATTTCCCCTGGAAGATTATATTCGGGAACAGTTTCGGGTGACCATGGAGGGCATAGAGCACGAGACCCGTCTGGGTCATATTGATTATTTCATTATGGTAGGTGGGGATGCACGGATTATAGCTGACCGAGTAGGCAAGCGGAATCAGGAAAGTTTCTGGACCATGGGCAGGGAAACATTTTTGGATTTTGTCAGGGAGTTGCAACACAAGGATGTGGATTCTCTGGTCCGATTTCTCGGAATTGGGTATCACGAAGCGGAACATTTGCTTCCCGCAATTCTCGTTCACAAGGTGTTTCTGGAAGAGACCGATGCCCAAACCATTATAGTGCCGAATATCAGCATTCGCGAAGGGGTCCTGTTGCGTTACGCCTTGGGCAGGGACGGGAAAATGAATGACGAATTTATTTCCCAGGTTATTGCCAGTGCAAAAAGCCTGGCCCAGCGGTACCACTGGGATCAGTCCCACAGCGAAATGGTGTGCCAACTTAGCTTACAGCTCTTTGATCAGCTCTTAACCGAGCATGGAATGGGCAAACGGGAGCGGCTGTTCCTTCAGGTCGGAGCCCTGCTCCACGATATTGGATATTTCATAAATCCCTCGGGCCATCATAAACACGGACAATACATTGTCATGAACTCTGAACTTTTTGGGCTGTCCAGGAATGACACCAAAATTGTTGCAAACCTTGTACGGTACCATCGGGGAGCCAAACCCGCGGGTACCCACATGGAATTTGCCAGTCTTACCCGGGATGAACGGCTCATTGTGCTGAAACTTTCTGCACTCCTGCGTCTTGCCGACGCTCTTGACCGGGGACACGCCCAACATATATCCACCATTCAGGTGGAAATAAGGGATGAAGACCTTATCGTAAGCACCCAATGTTCCAGCGATCTCTCGGTGGAGCGGTACGGCTTGGAAAACAAGGCAGCCTTGTTCGAGGAGGTCTACGGATACCGGATGGTACTGGAACAGAAAGGGGTAGAGGTCTGATATGGCAGATTCAAAAGACCAATCTTTTACAAAGAAAAAAACCAAAGGGAAAAAAGGAATTAAGCCAGGAAAGACCGGATCCCAGGGATCGGTTGTCGAGCAGGTTCCTCCCCGGTATTTCAACCGGGAATTGAGCTGGATCGAGTTTAACAAGCGGGTCCTTTCCGAAGCTGGCCGAGGGGACAAGCCCATACTCGAACGGCTGAAATTCTTAAGTATAGTTTCTGCAAACCTCGATGAGTTTTTCATGGTTCGTATTGCCAGTCTGAAACGTCAGATCCTTGCGGGCAACTACACCTCCTGCCCGACCCACATGAGTCCCCGGGCCCAGCTTGAAGCCTGTGCACAGCAGATTCGGGTGCTCATTGATGATCAATATGGAATTTTGCTGAATGAGGTTTTCCCCCAACTGGCCGAACAGGGTTTGGTATACCGAAACAATGCCGAGGATTTAACCCACGAACAACATAATTACCTGTTGAACTTTTTTAAGAATCAGGTGTTCCCCCTGCTGACCCCGGTGCGGGTGAATCTGGCATCTCCCAGCATACCCGGTGCAAACCTGCGGCTCCAGGTTGCCTTCCTCCTGAAAGCCCGGCAGGATGCTCAATTTCTCATGCCCTCGGATCAGGAAGAACACCTGGCAATTGTACAAATTCCCCAGACCCTGGAGAGGATCCTGTTCATTCCTGATAAGGATGGCAAGCGAAGCTTTGTGCTCCTGGAAACCCTGTTGGTACAGTTTGCCCCACAGCTTTTTCCCGGTTATGAAATTCTTGAGCACCTCATTTTCCGGGTTACCCGGGATGCGGACTTCGGAGTCGATGAGTCCCGGGATGAAGATTTTGTGGAAGCCATGGAACAGGTCCTGTCCCAGCGGCATAAGAGCAACGCGGTCCGTTTGGCTGTGGGACAAACCTCAGCCAGGCTTCAGCAGCTGCTCCAGACAAGTCTTGGTTTGGATGATATTGATGTGTACGCAGCTCCCGAGCCACTGGAGGTGGCTACCCTTATGCATTTGTCAAATATAACCGGATACGATTCCCTGAAATTTGAAGGGTGGCCTCCCCGCGAGCCTGAGGGCCTTAACGAAGACGATGACCTTTGGGATGTACTAAAACAGCGGGATGTGTTGCTCCATCATCCCTTTGAATCTTTCCAGCCGGTCATACGCATGGTAGAGCAGGCTGCTTCTGATCCCCAGGTAATGGCAATAAAAATGACCCTGTACCGGACCAGCGGAAACTCACCCATAGTACAGGCGCTGCAAACCGCCGCCCAAAACGGAAAGCAGGTAACCGTACTGGTTGAACTGAAAGCCCGGTTCGACGAGCAGCGTAATATTTCCTGGGCTGAACGGCTGTCTCAGGCTGGGGTAATTGTGATTTATGGAATATCCCAAATGAAGGTTCATGCCAAGGCAATGCTCATTATTCGCAAGGAAGTCCGGGGAATTGTACGCTATCTGCACCTGGGTACGGGAAACTACAACGAAAAAACCGCCACCCTGTATACCGATATGGGCCTGTTAACAACCCGGGATGATCTGTGCTACGAGGCAGGCCTCTTTTTTAATGCTATAACCGGGTACTCGGCAGTTCCCAGTCTTGCCAAGCTCTTCATGGCTCCCCATGGGTTAAAGCACCGGCTTGTTCAGCTCATTCACCGGGAGGCAGAGAAATCCATTCCTGAAAATCCCGGACGAATTGTGGCAAAGCTCAACTCCCTTGCAGATGTGGATATTATTAATGCCCTGTACAGAGCCAGTCAGAAAGGGGTGAAAATTGACCTGAACATCCGGGGAATCTGCATGCTGGTGCCCGGAGTTCCGGGCTTAAGCGAAAACATCCGGGTTATCAGCATTATTGACCGGTATTTGGAACATACCCGGGCGGTCATGTTCCGGAACAGCGGAAACGAGGAAGTGTACCTGTCGAGCGCGGACTGGATGCCCCGGAACCTGGAGCGGCGTGTTGAACTGCTCTTTCCGGTAGATGACCGGGAAATTGCATCCCGAATCATTGCTTCCCTGGAGCTCTGTATGGACGACCGGGTCCAAGGATACAAGCTAAACCCCGATGGCACCTATACCCGTCGTCAGCCGAAGAAATCCGGCAACATATCCAGCCAGGAAGCCCGGTATAACCTGTCCCGCCAATTGTCCAGAACCAAGAAGGCCCACAACGAGCGAGAATTTCAGGTCCGCAGAAAGGCTCCGGGACGCCGGGGGTTAGAGACAGGGTAAGCGCATATGGCGCGGACCCGGGATGAAATGTTCGAAAAATAATGTGCAGACCCATTTACCCTGGGGTTAGAGACAGCTCTCGAACCGGTTTTCCCTAATCAGAATCCATGATGAAGACCGGCGGGAAATGTTCTGAAGCCCCCGATGCCCGTGGCCCCAAGCCCTGTTCTCTGGGAAGGTTTGCCTGTTGGTCTGTTTGCTCACCCATGAAGCGGGCGGCCGTTTCTTTCAGCTCCAGGAGTACCGGATCCCGGTTTCTTGCCAGTCCTGTTTCAATCAGTTCCAGCGCTTCTTGTGTCTGCTCTGCTCGGAGTAAAAAGGAGCTGAAGTTTGCAATGGTAGGAAGGTAATTCGGTTCAAGATCCAGGGCTTTTCGGTAATACGAACGGGCTTCATCAGTTTTTCCCATGAAATCCAGCATGAGGCCCAGTTTGTTCAGATTTACCAGAATGCTGCGCCTTGCTGTTCTATCCTGGGGGAGCGAGGGAGACCGGGCAGTCTGGGGGCTAAATTCTCGGGGTATTTGAGCCTGCAGATCTGCCATTGGTCGACTGAAGAGGGCTGTTTCCAGCTGGTTCGGGGTTTGCTCCATGTTCTGGGCTATTCTCTGGGGCGATGGCAGCGCCAGAGTAAAGCTGCTCCGTGGCAGGGGCAGGGGAGGGAACTGATCCCTATGGTCCGAAAGGGGAATGAATTCCAGATCAGCCGGATTGTATCGGTTCAGAAGCCGGGAAGCGTGGGACCAGGACTCCAGAAAACCCTGGTCCAGGTTTGTGGTTTCCAGGGGTATCCAAATTTGCCCCCCATGGTTTATGGAACGCAATTCCGGGGTATTCATGAGCCAGGCCATTCCCGAGGGCATGGTGGTGTTGAATCCTAAAAACACATGTCCCGGAGAGGTCATGATTGCGGTCTGAATTCCTAGGGCTTCCAGCAGACTGGCCAGGAGGGCGGTAGTATCGTCGCAATCTCCGGCCCGGTAAAAGAGGGTTTCCCGGGGAAAACGGACGGTGTCCACGTGGCCCGGTTGGCCAAGTATTTGGGTAATGGGATTTTGGGGGTCTTCCAC
>SKVS01000365.1 GCA_007129335.1 Spirochaetaceae bacterium | reverse complement strand
TGGAGTGCATATTCCTTGAGTCGAGAAGACTCCTCTTCAGAAAGGTCTTGCTTGGATACCAGTCCAGCAGTAGCCATGGAAATAAGCCGGTGAAGATAAAGACTGACTTGTTCTTCTTCGCCTCTATCTGGAGAAAGAATAAAACTTTCTTGGGTGAACCCAGGTTTTTCCAGGGAAAACTCCTGGGAATACCGAGAAAAGAAAAAATGGGCTGCCGGATTTTCTTCTGCAATAAGATACCCATAATCTCTTTGGATAATTGAAGTAAGAAGTTCACGCACATCTGGATCCTCCAGATCCTGGTACAAACCTAATGCTTGTACAATTCGGGAGATACCAGGTTCCTTCTGTCTGAGTATGGTATCTACAAGGTCTTGGCGGCGCACCTCAAAAGCGGGTTCCGGTAATATCCTGGGTGTTCTACAACCAGAAAGAAACAATACCGCAGCAAAGAGAAATATGGTGAAAAAGAGTAAACGGTATTCACGGAAAGTGTAAATGCTTCTGAGAAATCGTTGAAGCGTAATCTTAAGGTATGGTGACACGGGCATTTCTCCGATGGTGTAAGATAACCTGGTACCTGAGTAACAAATCTAATACCTGGGGGGATACAGTTTTTTTATTCTCTTCGGGTTCCTCAGGGAAAACAAGTTCAGCACCCGGATCCTGGTCTCGAAACAGGAGCAGGTTTGTTCCACCAATGAGCATATACTCATACCAGCCATTCCCATCGGTGTCAAAATAATCCAGTGTTATGTTGTCATGGACAAACCTAACCTGGTAGGTATGAGATACTGTACTCGTTCCTGGGCTCACACGGGTGTAGCTGACCGATGTTCCAAAACGTTGTTCCAGGAAGGTAGATCGAAAGTCTTCATGCAAGACAACATAAGCATCAGCTAAATAAACCTCATGCTGAAACAGCTGCTCTGATTGAATCGGAAAAAGATCCGTAGAAAACGATTCCTGGAGAATAGGAATTATTCCCTGGTTAGGGGGAACTTGTTCCAAAGGAAGGGATACCTGGAAAGGATGGAATATATAGGTGGTTACACCTCGATGAGCATGATTTTGTACAGCTAATTCGGTTACATATGGATATCGACCATACAAAAAGTTCCATTGTTCATCGCCACGAAAAATTGTTAAAGAATGGGGACCTGAAAAGGAGAAATCAATTCTATATTCGGGTTTATTATCTTGATTAAGATCCGCCTCCCAGGTAACCAGCATTCCGTTTTCAAAAGTAAGAAAATCCTGTGCAAAACCATCGTTGTTTCGATCAATTATCAGAGTTCCAGTAAAACTGGAAAAGTGATGCAGTATATCCTCTGTTCGTTCTGGATAGGTTAGCTGGAGAAACTGAAGGATGTCCTGGATTGCAACAAGGTTGGTAAGGGTACGAAGGTCCTGGGTATTATCAAGAACGGACCAGATAAGTTCCTGGTTGTTTACTTCATCCATAATATATAAGGAGAGAATATCGTCGTCCTGGTCATCGGTCAGTGCCAGATATTCTCTAATCCAGTGTGCCCGAAAGCTCCCAGGGTGAATCTGTTGAATGAAACGTCGAAGCGCTTGAATATAGGTTCTCTGCCTTGATTGACTCATGGTTAAAATTTGCTGGGAAGTTAAACTAACCGGAAAGTCAGCAGGATCCAGGAGAATCCAAAAACGGGGATCTTCAGGGAAAGATCGGGTAGCCAGATAAAAAAGTTCTGAATACTCTTCCCGTAGTCCCAAACGTACAAGAGAATCCAGAAGAATATAAGTTTGCTCCGGATGGATTAATACCTGGCCGAGAGGAAAAAGGTCAAATTGAGTCTGAACAATTTGGGAGTACCGAGTTAGTCGATGGAGCAGGGTTAAATAATGGGTTCTTACCTGTTCTTCCGAGAACAACCGATGATTTGCCAATTCCAGAGACCGGGAGAATGAGTCAACCGCATCTGAGGGGTTATTATCCCGGCTCTGAAATATTCCCAGAAGGGTCCAACCATCGCTAAATTCAGATGAATATTGAAGGCCAGCCCGCAAGAGGCTCCTGGAATCGGAATAGTTATTCTCCAGATAAGCTTTATGCGCGGATTCAAAATATTCTAGCGCAAGGGCATCGTACCATTGACTAAACAGGAAACTATGAGAACTGAGAAATACCAGAAAAAACAACCATTTCATTGTGACCTTCATGGTAAGAAATATCGGCCAAAACAACATTGGGTTCGAGTCAATTCGAACCGGAAAACAACTTCCCTATTCCCGAACCCTTTCACAAAAAACCTGCTTTTCCTAAATCCCCTGTCCGATAAGGATTATGCTTCTGCTTTGGTTAGACCAATAGCCATCCGCACCTCATCGTCGCTGAGAGTTTCGGATTTCATAAGCGCCTGGGTAAGAGCTTCGAGTTTATCCCGGTTATCGGTGATAATTTTTCGTGCTGTTTGGAGGCAGAAATCAAGGATTTTACGAATCTCCCTGTCAATAGTCTTGGCTGTCTCTTCGGAGTAATCCTTATGGGTAGCTATTTCTTTTCCTAGAAAAATTGGTTCATCCTCGGCTCCAAATGAAACAGGACCGAGACCGCTCATACCCCATTCGCAAACCATCCGACGGGCCATTTCCGTAGCCTGCTTTAAATCATTCTGGGTTCCAGTAGTTGTTTCTCCGTAGATCATTTGTTCAGCAACGTAACCACCGTATGCAATGACGATTCGATCCTGCAGCCAGCCCTTACCCCGGCTGTATTTATCTTCATCCGGGAGGCTGATGGCAACTCCTAAAGCCCTTCCCCGGGGGACTATGCTGACTTTATGCAGGGGATCGGCGTTGTCCAGAAAGTAGTGCAGGAGTGCATGACCTGCTTCGTGGTAGGCTGTGGCAAGTTTGTCTTTTTCTGATATGACCTTGCTCAACCGGGCAACACCCATGAGCATTTTATCCCTTGCTTCTTCGAAATCCGAAAGCTCCACGGTATCCTTGCTCTTTCTTGCTGCGTATAAGGCTGCCTCATTTACAAGATTTGCAATATCTGCACCCGAAGCCCCTGGTGTAGCTCGGGCAATTTTGTTCAAGTCAACGTTTGCAGACAGGGGAAGTTTGGCAGCATGAATAGCCAAAATAGCCTCGCGTTCTTTCATATCGGGCATATCTACCACTACCTGTCTGTCAAAACGGCCGGGTCGCAACAATGCTGGATCAAGTACATCCGGGCGGTTGGTAGCAGCAATAATAATTACCCCATCTTTCGTGTCAAAGCCATCCATCTCCACAAGCATTTGATTAAGGGTTTGTTCCCGTTCATCGTGACCTCCCCCGTAACCTGCCCCACGGGTTCGACCCACGGCATCCAGTTCATCGATAAATATAATGCAAGGTGCACTTTTCCGTCCCTGATCAAAAATGTCCCGTACCCGGCTGGCACCAACCCCCACAAACATCTCTACAAAATCTGAGCCGGACATATGGAAAAAAGGCACTCCTGCTTCACCGGCAGTAGCCTTTGCCAAAAGAGTTTTACCCGTTCCCGGCATACCGACCAGAAGTACGCCTTTGGGAATCTTTGCTCCCATTTTTGTAAACCGGCCGGGATTCTTTAAAAACTCCACAACTTCCTGCAACTCGTACTTTGCCTCGTGTTGACCTGCTACATCTTTGAAACAAATATTTTTCTCGCCTAAGTCGGTATATCGTTTGGCCTTGCTTTTTCCAAAGGAAAAAGCCTTGTTACCTCCACCCTGCATCTGGCGCATGAGGATCCAAATGAAAATAAGACCAAGGAAAATCGGGAGAAAATTAATAAGTATCAACAGGGGATTAGTAGGAGAAGCCTCTCCGCTGAAACGCACATTCCTCTCCATGAGCATGGGCACAAGGTTTTGGTCTGTATAGGGAATGCGGGTAGTAAAGGTAGTTCCATCCCCGGTGCCCCTGCTTAGCTGCCCTTGAATTTGGCTATAGTCTATAATTTTAACTTGAGAAACCAAGCCCTGTTCCAGATAACTAATAAATTGAGAATAAGGAATTTCCTGACCGATACGTGATGTGTTAGGAAAAAATACCACCAAAGACAAACCAAGTAACCCTATAATAATGAAAAGGGCAAACCGGTTATTTTTAAAGTCAAACTTTGGTTGCTGGGGATCCTGATCCCGATTATTTCTGTCTTGCTGATTATTATCGCTCACTCTATTACTCCATTGTGCTCTGTAAACCGCAAACCAATGATTCTTCCGTTAAAGGGAACTGTTGGTCTTTTGGGAAGGCGGTTGTATGTATAACTATCCAGGAATCCTCTGTTGGGAAAAAAACCTGTAAGGGTATTCCATTTGCTTCTAATATACTCATAATCGTGCCTGATCGTTGAGTATTTTCCATCAAGTTTGAATAATTCTTCCAGTTTTTTTTACTCACCAGGGACCTGAGATCTTCTTGTTCCCTTACAGACCGACAAACCAAACCAGGAGAACCATCCCAAAACAGCAGCTTGTACATGGGCTGTTCCGTACCCACAGGGGTACAGATGAACCAACCACCCTCAACAGGAAGCCTCAGCCCAGGCCTGACGGTGTAACAATACCCATATTTGGCAGAAAGAACAAGCTCAGGACTCAGGACAATTTTCTCTGTATCCCAATGAATACAAAGACCAGAACCCTGGATTCTCATGGGAAGTTGAACTTTGGCAGAAAGGAGCGGCTCAAAGAAAGCCAGGGAAATACGATTATATCGAGCTCTGCGGGGAGAATAGTAATCGGTAAACCTTTCCAGGCCCGGGAATGAATATTCGGCACTTTTAAGAAGTTCAAGAGCTCGAAGAAGGGCCTCATACCGGATAAACGGATGGACAGAAAGAAAGAGACTGCCATCGCAGGTAAGGCTGTTATCACGCCCTTTCTGCCAAGGAATAGTTTGGATTGTTGCTTCAATAAAATCCATGAGTAAACGGGTCTTTTTTTTGCCGTTCATCAGATGGGAAACAATATTTCTATTGTGTTTTTTCAGTTCGGGCAGAAGAGTATGGCGAATATCATTTCGACTTATGGAGGTATCAAGATTGCTCAAATCCTCCATCCAGGTAATGCTCTGAGACTGCAAATACGTTTTTAATTCTTCGGGTTCGATCCCTAACAGAGGCCGATAATACACACCCCGTTCGGGAGGAATACCGGCGTTCGATCTATACCCTGCACCCCGTACAAACTGCTGGATCATTGTTTCTACATCATCCTGTAAGTGATGACCTGTTGCAATAACATCCCAGTCTTGGCTGCCTTGTATCTTATTTCCTTGTATCTTATTTCCTTGAAACTTATTCCCTTGTATCCGATCTAAAAGAGTGTACCGGTAATCCCGAGCCTCTTCCTCAATTCCATGACCAGTTCGGTGCTTTTTCAGACCTTCCAGAATGATCAGGGGAACAGACAATTGGACAGCAGTTTGTATAACAAAACGTTCTTCTGATGCGGTTTGGGATTCGGGTCTGATTTTATGCCGGACATATACCGCACCCAGTTTACCCTGAAGAATTCCCCGATTGAACAGATTTTTTGTGGCAACGAGTAACGCAGTAGAGTCACTGCCACCGGAAAAGGCAATGAGTATGCGGAGGGAATTATTCCTGCCAACAGAGGAGCAGTAATGCATCCATGCATCATGTATCTTGTCTTCGACGAGCGTTGATCTCATTCACTCCTGCCTGTACTCCCTTTGTCATGAGGGTGAACAATCCCTGAACTGCATTTTTTACACTTTCCCCGTGGAGAACTTCCTCCGAAGGGTCAGGATATCCTAACACATGATTGACCACATTATTGTCCCCAGGTTTTCCAATCCCCAAATAGAGAACCTTGACATGGGAAAACCCCGCATCCCTGATTGACTTGAGCCCATTATGGCCACCCCCGCTGCCGATCTTGTTCTTCATTCGGATTGTTCCCGGCGGCAGATCAAGATTATCGGTAATAACAATAATTTCATAGTTGGGAACTTTCTTGATCAGACCGGGAAGTATTTCTCCACTTTTGTTCATGTAGGTAAGGGGTTTTACGAGCCAAATGTTTTCATATACAGGAGGGGGTGTACTGGCCAATTGGACCCTGCATATTTCGAAAGAAGAACAAAAAGGACGACGGAAATGGTGGTTATACTTCCAGGCAAAATGGTCTAAAACCCAAAACCCGGCATTATGCCGGGTTTTTTCATATTTGGTCCCTGGATTACCCAGACCCAATATAAATAAATCTTTCT
>SKVS01000236.1 GCA_007129335.1 Spirochaetaceae bacterium | reverse complement strand
GTTTCAAGGTTCTTCCCAAAGAGGGATGGATAGTCAAAAGTGTTGATTTTGGATCATCTCCATTCTGTCTGATGGTTATGAATAAGTGTTTGATGTCTGCGTAGTACATTCCTGTTGCGAATTTTGATACATCGGAACTCCACTCCTCCATGGTGGGGGTCTGGAAGACCAGTATACCATCGGTCAGGGGATCTTCCCCGTACACCGTTTGTAATTTCAGTTTGAATTCACCCGATGATGCCAGGTTATTGAGCACCTGTAATACTTTTTTGGGCGGCTCTTGTATTGTTTTGCTCAGGGAAAGGGATCGGTCAGTATGGTTCAGAAAGGCCGACGCCCTGGTTAACAGAACCTCGGAATAGGGTTTTTCAATTACACTCATCTCAGCTGCAGCCATAAGAACATGGTGAGCCGATATTCCCACCTCACCGGCAGCATCCTGCAATACCGACAAATCATAACCCCCTGGGGACTCATGGGGCTCTTCCGGAGTTATCCCGTGAGATTCTTCGGTAGTTTCGTTGGAATGCTGCAATTCTGTTGCTCTTTGGAGGAGATGACGGATTTGTTCATCGGGTATTCGTTGTGCCATAGGTTTGTTAGGAAGCTTTGGGGTGTATCTTGTTGTATTCTTCTTGATGTTTTTCTCTAGCGATATCTAAATCATAAAGTGATTGAAGATTGATCCAAAATTCAGCGGATGTTCCGAAAAAACGGGACAAGCGAATCGCGGTATCAGCTGTGATCTTGCGAGTTCCATTTATGATTCTGGAGATCCTCATAGGATCAACATCGATGCTTTTTGCCAATTCATACGCAGTCACGCCCATAGCGTCAAGAAAATCCTCCTTAAGTACTTCTCCCGGAGTAGTTAGCTCAATCAGTGTATCACAATAGACATTGTTTTCATCCATATTTCATTACCTCCATGATAATCACAGAACTCTACATCATATGCATTCCCATTTTCCCAAAGGAAGCATATCCGCAATTAGTGTAAAGAGCTAATCAAAGTATCAGCAATACTCCGTATATTATACTGTAAATCATGAAGCTTTTGCTGATCAATCCCATGGAAGGTCCCTTTGTTTCGTGGGTGAAACCCTGGATTATCATGGATTTCATTGTATGGGCAGAGAGGAAGAATCCCGCTAGTGCTATTCCCGCGGTGAGTAACTGAGGTTCAACCGTAAGAAATATTGTTCCGTAAGCAGCCACAATTTGAAGAACAATCAATATTACCGACGTCCGGTAGCCCAGGAGAATGGACAAGGTATGTCTTCCCGCAAGGGTATCGCCTTGAATATCGCAGGTATTGTTTACCGTTAAGATCGATGCAATATGAATAAGGCTGGGAACCGATGCTAAAAAAACCACGGTACTCAGCTCTAAACCCTGGGTCAAAGTTACGATCATGAAAAGCACCGATCCCAGGAAACCTCCTGCAAACAGCTCTCCAACAGGTGTTCGGCTGATTGGATAGGGGCCGCCACTGTACAGGTAGCCAACGGCAAGGCTGGCGACTCCCAGGGCAAGTATAATCCACCCATGGAGAAAGGTAAGAATGAGTCCCAGAACACCTGCAAATCCGTATAGTACCACACTGGTAATCAGGGCATAGGCCGGGGGAACTCCTTCATGAACCAGTACCTTGTCGGATTCCCGGTTTGTTTGTTTGCTGTCTACTTTTTTTACGTAATCAAAAAAGGAGTTGAACGCGGTTGTAGCCATGTCTACACACAGAGATGCCAAAACGACCAGAACAGCAGATACAGGTTCTATTGAGCCGGTCATTCGGTACACATAGGCAAAACCCAGTACCATTGTTGAAACAGATATTATTTTGGTGCGGATTTCTACAATCCGGAAAAACTGGTTTAATGTCATGGTGCTTCCTTTCGGGATATTTTGCCATAAAATTCCACAGCGTAACAGGGCAAACACAGGGTAATAACTCGACAATTGTCGAGTTATTCCAGGGTAACAGCTGTTCTTGAGATTCTCTTTCTGAAGAAGTACAGTGGAACTATGAATGAACCAGATAATAAATCGTACATAATCCCGGTGGATAAGGGTGTGCTGGGTTTTCCAGCCGGAGAGCAAAGTGGTTCGAATTTCCGCCTTTTGGAATTTGCGGAATTCTTGAGGTTATTGGATTGTGAACCAGGAAGCACACCCATGCCAGAAGATTATATACCTGTGGGGATGTATGATTCCCGTATGGTTTTTGCAACAGCTTATGATTCATCAGGCGAGATACCAGATATCCAGTGGGTAGGGCTGAGACAATTTTTTGGTCTTGTTGATGATGAACTTTTTGGTTTACTGGGCCGTGCAGCTCATTTGGTTCACTGGCATAGAGGTTCCCGGTATTGCGGTTGTTGTGGCAGTCCTACTAACTGGCATAATTCAGAACTGGCAAAACGCTGTACCCGGTGCGATTCAACCTTGTATCCAAGGATTTCCCCGGCAGTAATAACTGCTATTACCAGATCAACAATGGAAAAAGCAGGTTCAGAAAAATCCGGTATTCAGGTATTGTTGGCAAAACATGCCGGGAGAAAGTCTGCTAATTACGGTCTCATTGCGGGTTTTATTGAACCTGGAGAAACGGCAGAACAGGCTGTTATCAGGGAAATTGCTGAAGAGACAGGACTGCAAGTAAAGAATATTCGGTATGTGAAAAGTCAGGCCTGGCCGTTTCCGGAGAATCTGATGCTGGGATTTACTGCTGAATACCATACGGGGGAACTAACTATTCAGGAATCGGAAATTTCCCATGCGGATTGGTTTTCCCAGAATGATTTACCACCCCTGCCCTCGGGTATGAGTCTTTCCCGGTTTTTAACGGGATACGTTTTGGGGATTAATTGGGATTCTGAAAGATAGTGGGAATGGTTCCAGGGTAATCCATTCTATTCGTTCAGATTGTCAGCCCTGCTGGTCCAAAAAAAGACACCCCGAAAAGGGGTGTCTTGATCTGGTTTCGAGAACTCCTTGGTGTGTGAGCAAAGTTAGAGTTTGTCGATGAGCATGGAGCACTTTCCCGAAGGTATGGGGAGGGTTTTCTTTTTATCTCCGATAATATCGATGGTAAAATAATACAACTTTTCGCTTTCCAGGCGGATTTCCCAGCCCCGGTTGGATTTGCTGCTGAGGATAGTAATAAGGTTTCGCTTGAGAGAAAGGTTATCGATTCCCATGACTTCCAGGGTAGGTACTATCCAATCAACAGTTTTCCTGGGAAGGCTTACAGCCAGACCAATTATGTTTTCTATCATGAGGGTAATGGTAGACAAACCAATCCAAGGCAGGAATTGCTGCCGGGGAAACTCCGGATGGTCGTGCCAGACCGCCGGACCTTCCTTGGTTGGACGGTAAGCTTCCCATACCGAACCCCGCTTTCCTTCGGGATGGAGGGTATCGAGCAGGTAGTAGAAGTGGCGAATAGATGATTCCCTGGCAAGGTCGTAAAAACCATATTTTTCCAGGCCTTTAATGACAATAAAGGTCAGGTAGGGGAAGACCGAACCCCGCCATCCATTTCCTGTTTCATCGAAGTCAGGCTCATTGGCGGCAAGACTGGGAAAGGGATTAGGGGTTCCGAAGGTATCGGGATTTTTCAGATGTTCCAGGAGTTTTTCTGCCTTGGCATCGTTGGGAAGCATGGCAAGGAAACTCCAGAAACCCCCAATGTGCTTAACCCTGACCTGTTCTTCCTTTTCGTTCAGGTCGTAGTAAAAACCATCCTGTTCGTTCCACATGAGCTGATTAATTTTTGTTTTTAAAGAAAAGTATTGCCGCTTATAGTGAAAGCTGATTTCCCGGTCATTTAGTATGTCGCCCAGTTCAGACATGTACCAGGCATTCACTGCCATGGCCATGTTGAAATCCATATGGTATACCCCATCTTTTCGAGGGCTGTTGATCATACCGGTAGCAGCTAAGGGAACCTTATAAAGATCGTTATCCGCTTTAAAGGTTGCCTCCAGCCAGGAGAAGTAGTTTTGGAGAACAGGCATTATTTCTTTTATGCGTTTTTTATTTCCGATTTTGTGAAAAAGGTTTAACTCCGCCCATGCAAACAGGGGAAGTCCTACTCCTTCGGGATTCTCATCGGTTAAAACGGGAGTTCCATCGTCAACCCGGTATTTCCAACGAATAGCACCATTGGCCTCTTGTTTTCCGTAGAAACTGTCGAGCTGGGGAATACAGGGATAAATTCTGTTACTGTACACCAAAAAGAATGTTGCAAGTGTTGACTCTAGCTGATCAATTGTTTCAGAATCGGGATGGTTGAGAAACTTTTGTTGCAATCCATTGGAAGGGGTTCCGGACTGCCAATACTCTTCAATCCATGCCCAGGTTTGGTCGTACACATCGACGAAGTCCTGGTCATAAAAGTGAATTCCGGGGAAATCTTTTTTCGCCACGGGCTCTCCTTTATTTATCTATAAAATTATCTATAACTTATATAAGTACATACAAGCTTGCATCTATGTTTCTAAATCAAGCAGTTCGTATTTCTGCTTTCTTCTTGAGGATTTAGTTCTCATATCGTCAGTATTGATTATAGCATAGCGAGTGCCATTTTTACTTGCGGAATCTGTGTAAATTATACTAGTTTTTTCATAACGTCAAAGGGAATCTCCCATATTGCCCCTTTACAACCTTGACAGTACCCTTTGGCCTGTGTACATACAATTTATGGACATTACAGCATTACAAACAACCGCTGAGTTGGCTCAGATTCGGTTGGAAGACCACGAAGTAGATGTCCTGGCTCAGGAAGTGAGCCAGATGGTTTCCTACTTCGAGAAAATGATGGAGGTTCCTGTCGATTCACTGGAACCCACAACCCATGCTTTGCTGAAAAAGAATCGCCTCCGGAACGACAATAATAATCCCTTCAATAATCCCGATGACATTTTGGAGCAGGCTCCAGACCTGGAAGACCGCTTCATTTGTATTCCCAACGTACTGTAATCAATAATCATTGAACTAGTTTCCATACATTACCATGAAAAGAGATACAATATGAGTGCACAAACCCCTTGGAACCAGGTACTGGAGGACCAGTCCGGAAAGGCTTACATAACTGAAGTAAAGAAAAGAGATGCCCTTGTTGGTGGATTTTTGGATTTTGATCCCGCCCGGGGTAAACTGGCAGCTGGAAAATCAACATTGACCCACAGCCATTCTCTGAAAAACCTGCCCTTTGGATTAAAAGATAATATTGCCCTGCAAAACTTCAAATTGACCTGCGGAAGCAAGATGCTCGAACAGTTTGTCAGCCCCTACTCAGCCACTGCTGTGGATAAGTTGTTGGCTACTGGTGCAATACCTGTGGGTAAGACCAATATGGATGAGTTCGGTATGGGCTCTTCCACCGACAATTCAGCTCTGGGAAAAACCAACAATCCCTGGAACCCCGAACGGGTCAGCGGCGGCAGTTCCGGCGGAAGTGCTGCGGTGGTTGCAGCAGGATTGGTACCCTTTGCTCTGGGAAGCGATACCGGCGGATCGGTTCGCCAGCCGGCGAATTTCTGCGGTGTGTACGGATTAAAGCCGACCTACGGAGCAGTCAGTCGTTACGGACTGGTGGCCTATGCCTCGAGTCTCGAAGGAATAGGTGTACTGGCAAAGGACATCGATCTGGTTCAGCAGGTTTTTGAAACAATCCGTGGAGAGGATGAGCAGGACCACTCGAGCCTGGACTGGCAGGAATTTTCCGATTCGAAAAACGGTGAGGTAAAGACTATCGGTATGCTGGTTGGCAGTTTGGGACTGGATCCCCAGGTTGCCAAGGGCTATGAGGATACCCGGCAGGCCTTGCTCACATTGGGCTATAAAGTTGTTGAATTACCGGTTCCGATGCTCGATTATGCGGTACCGGCGTATTACACCATTGCAACCGCAGAAGCCAGTGCGAATTTGGCAAGATTTAATGGAATCCGCTATGGCCACCGTCCAATATTCAGCGAAAACCCCGATGAACTGGTGCAGAAAAGCCGGGATGAAGGGTTTGGTCCCGAAGTTAAACTGAGAATTCTCCTGGGAACCTATGTGCTTCGCAGCGGGTTCCAGGATCAGTTCTATTTACGGGCGCAAAAAATCAGAACAGCCCTGGTCAGGGATTTTGACCGGGTTTTTTCCCAGGTCGATGCTCTGATGATGCCGGTTTTCCCTTCTCAGGCTTTTGCCCATGGGGAAGCAGGCTTAAGTCCCTTTCAACAGAAAGTAGCCGACAAGTTTACCACT
>SKVS01000111.1 GCA_007129335.1 Spirochaetaceae bacterium | reverse complement strand
CTTGGGTGCCGATCCCTGGGTTATTACCTTCCTTCCTAATCCGGCCCGAGCTCTTACTCCCGAGACTTACATGGGTGACATTCAAACCATGAAGCAGAAACTCGAAATTCTCAAAGCTCTTGGCTTTGCGGGAGTAATTATTCTTCCTTTCGATGAACAATTTCGCCAGATTACTGCCCAGGATTTTCTAGTTACCCTGTTGGATTGGGTACCCCTTGCGGCATTGCGGGTAGGGGAAAATTTCCATCTTGGCCGCTACCCTGGTAAAGAAGCTGGAGAAATTTCCGGGTTATGCCAGAAATTGGGAAAAAAACTGCGGGTTGACATCACCCCCTTAGCCAATCATAATGGAGACCCGATTAGTAGCACCAAAGTTCGTAGGTGTATTCTGGACGGTGACTTACGTACGGCCGAAAGCCTTCTTGGCAGGCCTTATGAGCTGGATCTTCGCGGTATACCCCTTCTTCGCCACGGGGATACTGTGGGTGTTTGGCGAACGTGGTCTTCCCAGGTTATACCCCGTCATGGTAGTTATTCAATTCGTAATCATGCCCAACCATCCAGTCACATGGGAGTAGCCCAAATTGGGGAACACTCGATTGTATGGAAAGGGGAAAAAAAAATTGAATCCCTGGAGATTCTACAATTACAACCCTTGGTACCATTTTAGAAGGAGACAACATGTCTATTACCAAAGAACAAAAGGCTGAACTGGTTCAATCATTCGGCAAAAGCGACAAAGATACAGGAAGTACGGAAGTACAGGTAGCTATACTTACCACCCGTATAACCGAACTTACCGAACATCTGAAAATTCACAAAAAGGATCACAGTACCAGACGAGGACTCTTAAAGCTGGTCGGACAAAGACGTCGTTTATTGAAATATTTGCGCAATACCAATCTGGAGGCTTACCGGTCCTTAATCTCCACCTTGAATTTGCGAAAATAAGGTATACTGAGGAAATTTCAATATTTATTCTGAAATTTCCTCTACTTGAACCTGTGCGCAGGGCTTTTTCTTCGTCAATTTGACTAGTAATGTTATGTTTGGAAAAGAGATAAAAAACCCTGTTGTGTCCGAGGTTATTGAAGTAAAGAAAGTCCCTTTCTCCCTTCGGAGAAAGGGGACAATGTAAGTTAGAAATGGAGTTTGGGAATGAAGCCTGGTCTGAACTCGGAGCGAATAAGGGTTGTTTGATAAAGTATTTTTTCCGGTAATTTTCCTGCCTGGAAAAATGGTTTATCAAACGATCCTCCCGCACACGATTCAATCTGATAGGTAATTCCCAGCTCCCGTGTAAGGAGTTTTCATGCACAAAGTATCGTTTACCCTGGGAGAGCAGGAACTTGTTCTCGAAACCGGGAGAATGGCAAAACAAGCCAATGGATCGGTTTATGCTACCTACGGTGGTTCTGCAGTTCTTGCAACTGCTTGTTGCGGTTCCAAAACCGTGGAAGACCTGGATTATGTTCCCCTGACTGTGGAATACAATGAAAAATACTACGCCGCTGGGAAAATTCCCGGTGGATTCTTGAAAAGGGAAGCCCGACCCAAAGACAAAGAAATCCTGGTTTCCCGTCTCATTGACCGGCCAATGCGACCCTTGTTCTACAAAGAGTTCAAAAGGGATCTGCAGGTAGTACCTACTACTATCTCAACCGATCAGGTTAATCCTCCGGATATTCTGGGGATCATTGCTGCATCAGCAGCAGTTCATGTTCCCGATATTCGCTTTGATGGGCCAATTGGTGCAGTTCGGGTTTGTTATGTAGATAATGCCCTGGTTGTGAACCCCACATTCGAACAAATTGCTAAAGGTACCCTGGAAATTATTGTAGCCGGCACCCGCGAAGGGGTAACCATGGTTGAGGGAGGTGCGAAGGAAGTCAGTGAAGAACTCCTTCTCGAGGCTATTGACCTGGGTCATAAGGCAATCCTGGAAATTTGTGACGCAATCGACAAACTGCGAAGCATTGCAGGAAAGGAAAAACTTCCTCTGCCTCCTGTGCAACAACTGCCTTCTTTCCTGTCGGATATGGAAACCTATGCCTATCCAAAAATGAAAACAGCATGTTTTGTAAAAGGAAAAAGTGAGCGTCGGGAAGCCTTGTCCGCAGTAAAACAGGAAACCTTAACCGCCTTTGCAGAACACATTACAGAAGAGAACGAAAAGTATGTTGAAGCAGTATTTGAAAACATTGAACAAAAAGTACTGCGTCGTTCTATTGTAGAAGATAATCTCCGGGTAGATGGGAGAACCACCGAAGATATTCGGAATATTACCTGTGAAATTAAGGTTCTACCCAGGGTTCATGGTTCTGCTCTGTTTACCCGGGGCGAAACCCAGGCTCTTGCGGTTGCCACCCTGGGAACCGTATACGATGAACAAATCATGGATGACATTGATGGAGATAAGCGGGAGAATTTTATGCTCCATTATAATTTTCCTCCATTCAGTGTTGGTGAAACAGGACGTCTGGGAACGGGCAGAAGAGAAATTGGCCACGGCCATCTTGCTCAAAGGGCAATTCAAGCGGTTCTTCCTGCCAAACACGAGTTTCCCTATACTCTTCGAATTGTTTCAGAGGTACTGGAATCCAATGGTTCTTCTTCAATGGCAACGGTTTGCGGCAGCAGCCTTGCTCTCCAGAGTGCGGGAGTTCCCATTCGAAAACCCGTTGCTGGAATAGCTATGGGACTCATCCAGGAGCCCGATCAAGCAGCAGTGTTGAGCGATATTCTTGGAGAAGAAGACCACCTGGGGGACATGGACTTTAAAGTAGCAGGTACTGAAGATGGTATTACCGCTTTTCAAATGGACATAAAAATTAAGTCAGTTTCTCGAGATGTTATGACCAAAGCCCTTGAGCAAGCTCGAAAAGGCCGACTCCATATCCTGGGAATCATGAACCAGACTATTAACACCCCCAGCGATGATATTTCTGAGTATGCCCCCAGAATTCTGAGATTCCAGGTAGATCCGGAGAAAATCGGTACCCTCATTGGTCCTTCAGGGAAGACCATTAAGGGAATAAACGAGCGGTTTGGTGTAGATACCAATATCGATAACGATGGTTCCATTACGGTATATTCTAAAAATGCAGCCAAGGCCATTGAGGCCAAGGAAGCATTCCTCGGATTACTCCAAGAACCGGAAATTGGCCGGGTATACTCGGGTGTAGTAAAGCGAATTGTGGATTTCGGTGCGTTTATTGAATTCCTGCCTGGAAAAGACGGTCTTTGTCATATTTCTAAGATGGCGAAAACCAGAGTTAATCAGGTTAGCGATGTACTTCAATTGAATCAGGAAGTGCAGGTTCGTATCGTTGAAATCGACAAAATGGGGCGGGTCAACCTCAGTCTTGTACTCCCTGATGACGATTCAGCAACCCGAAATACGCCCCGGAGCTCATAGTCTTCGATTTTTTTCGGATACAAAATCCTAAAGATCGATGAAAGATTGGATGTAAATCGTGGAGATTCAAAACAATCATCCCAAGATAGAAATTCGGGCTCAGATCCTTAAAGGTTCTGAGCCTTTTTATGCCTCCCATCTGGCCTCCGGAGCGGATCTGGTAGCGGTAATTGATGGGAATGTGGAAATTCTTCCTGGGCAGCGTATTCTGGTTCCCACAGGAATCCGATTGGAAATTCCCGCGGGTTTTGAAGCTCAGGTTAGATCCAGGTCGGGTCTTTCTCTGAAACATGGCATAGTATGCATAAATTCTCCTGGAACCATTGATGCAGATTATCGGGGAGAGGTTCAGGTTATCTTAGGGAACCTGGGCACTGAACCATTCATCATAACCCCGGGTATGCGAATTGCCCAACTGGTTTTTGCACCGGTTTACCAGGCTGTTTTCATCGAATCAACTCCCAGCCCCAGTTCCCGGGGATCTGGTGGTTTTGGTTCAACAGGAATACACTCTCATGGCTAGGAAAACAGGTAATCGGGGTTCGGGAATTCTGATACGCTATGTATCTCGGGAATATCTGTTCTCTTTTTTTATATCCTTCCTGTTCTTTGTTGCCATTTTCTTTGTAAATCAGATTCTCTACCTAGCAAGGGACAGGCTTTCCCAAAATGTTGGTTTTTTCGATACTCTTAGACTCATAGTCTATGCCTTACCCGCCATTATTGCTCTGTCATTTCCCTTTGGTTCCCTGTTGGGTATACTCATGACAGTGGGGAAGCTCTCATCCGACAGGGAAATCCTCGCTTTACAGGCATCTGGTATTGCACTGGGCAGGTTATTCGTTCCTCTTTTAATCCTGGGATTAGGCCTTTCCAGCATTTCTTTTGTCATGAACGACTATTTTCTTCCCCTGGGAACCCTTCGCTATACCACCTTGTACCAGGAATTATTGTTCGCAAACTCCGAATTGGCTCTTGCGCCCAATTCCATTCAACGATACGAAAGAACTACCCTGGTAACCGGCCCAGTCAGAGATGGTGTTTTTCTGAATACCATGCTTCTGGACACCTCCGAAGACGGGAAGAGCAGGGTCATTACTGCACGGGAGGTTCGTATAGTCCGGAACGCCCGTCAGGATGGGGTCATTTCGCTGGAGCTGACTGGTGTTACTATTCATGAAACCGACCCTGCCAGACCCCGGGATTTTAATGTTTTAACCAGCGATCTCATGATCTATTCCATCCTGCTCAGGGAAGTTACAGCAGGTCTTCGAAATCCTGGACCCCGGGAAATGAGTTCTTTAGATGTTTGGGATCTCATTCAAGCAAGACAGCTACTTGTGGCCCAGCGGTGGGAGAAGGCCGACCGTACCATTGTCCAGAAACTCATGGAGGTGCAACACCATTACAACCTGGGGGATTACACCAGGGCAGAAGCCTTGTTGCAACCCCTGCGTCAGGAAATGAGTGAATATCGTGCCGACAGAACTCTCCAGTTATATAGAATTGAATTCTGGAAAAAAATTGCAATTCCCATGGCAACCTTTACCTTTCTCATATTGGGATTTCCCATTGGTCTTACTGCAAAACATAATGGAAGGGCGGTGGGATTTGGATTTGGAGTCTTATTCAGTGTGGTATATTGGGCAATGCTGCTGGGTGCTGAGACCCTCGGATCGAGGAATTTACAGCTATCTCCGGCAATTATCATGTTTTCCCCAAACATACTCATGGTTCTTGTGGGATCAGGAATAGCCATGGTCAGGAGTAAACGATGAAGATACTCCAGCGTTTTGTTTTGGTTACGGTTATACCTACGTTTTTTCTGTCCCTTATTTTTTTTGTTCTCTTACTCCAGCTGGTCGATGTTTTTTCCGAGTTAAACCGATATCTGTCTTTCGAGGTACCACTAGGTACGGTGTTGTATATTCAAATGCTCTATTTACCGAAGAGTATTCAATTTGCCCTCCCAATTGCCCTTCTTTTCTCCTACTCTTATGGCATGGGTATACTCCATGCTCAGAATGAGCTCATATCGGTCTTTTCCAGTGGAGTATCCCTCACAAGGTTTGTACTCCCCCTGTTGTTGGTAGGAGCTTTGCTCGGAAGCATGAGCTTCTGGTTTGAGGACAATCTGGTAATCCCGACATTGAGAGAAAAAAACGCTCTTTCGGCCCAGGTTCTTCGTTACTCTGTTCCTGGATCTACCAATGAGGTAATTCGATTTGATGACAGGGGCGCGCTGGTGTACTCAGCCAACCGGTATGTTCACGCCCAAAGGGAGCTTATTCAGCCCCAGGTGCTTTTCCGCAGCTCCTTGGGTGAACTTGAATATCGTCTTCAGGCTCAAAAAGCCCAATGGAATGAGAGCACCCTCCAATGGGTTTTTACCGATGCCTGGAAGTACACCTTTGTTCACGATGAACCAGTTCAGACCGAGTTTTTTCGAGAGTTTACCCATGAAAGGCTCAGAAAACCACCCCGGGATTTCCTGCCAGCCCGGCAGAACATAGATGATATGCAACTTGCTGAGGCCAGGGAATTAATCGAGGGCATGGTCTCCTCGGGATTTCTTGCTCGAAGGGAAAGAACCCAATACCACGAGAGGTTTTCTTTTGCCTTGACTCCTTTTATTGTCGGTCTCCTCTCAGTACCTTTAGGAGGCAGATTTAAGAAAAATATTCTGCTCATGAGTTTGCTTGTATCCTTAGGATTTTCCGTAGTATTTTTCGTCTTTAGAATGTTAGGTGGCTTGTTTGCAACCCTGGGGTATATTTCACCCCAGGTAGGTGCCTGGGCCGGGGTGGTGGTTTTTGCTATTCTGGGACTCATTCTTATTCGAACATCCAAAACATAAAGG
>SKVS01000092.1 GCA_007129335.1 Spirochaetaceae bacterium | reverse complement strand
TTTACGGCCCTTGCCAGGGAAACCAATGCCCGGGTGCTTCCGGCAAACCATTCGGAGCAACTGCCCTTCCTTATTGACGACATTATGCGGGAGCTGGAGGGGGAAACCCTGGATCTTGTGGTTGTGCTGGACACGACCCAGAGTATGACCCATTCGCTGAATGTGGTGCGCCGGGAGCTGGTGCAGACCCTGCTTCCCTACGAGGATGCCTTCGCCCGATTACGGGTTGGGTTTGTGGTATTCCGGGATTATTTCGACGAGTATTTGAACCGACCCTACCCCATGCAGGATTCGGTCCAGGGAATTCAACCATTTCTGGACCGTTCCCGGGCCGCCGGTGGACGGGATATTCCCGAGGCGGTGTACGAGGCCCTGTATACAGCCCTGACCTTCTATACCTGGGAATCGGAAACCCGGGAAATCATTCTCATTGGAGATGCTCCGCCTCATCCAAGACCCCGGGGAAATATTACCGGAGACATGGTATACGAGAAGGCTCTGAACTACGGTGTGCGCATAAATACCATTATGCTTCCCCATCCATGATATTAGTTATGGGAGTTCTGTTTTCTGGAAGTTTCAGCTGGAGCAGACAGCGGGGGGAAGCCAATAGTAAGCTGCAACCCTCCATCCTTGGGTAGTTCAAGTCCAATGGTTCCCTCCAGCTGGAGGGTAACCAGGCTGTGGATTATATGAAGACCTAGACCAATATTGCCCCTGCTCCGGGTAGTGGTATAAAAGGGTTCAAAAGCCCGGCTGATGTGCTGTGGATCAATGCCCTTACCCTCGTCCCGGTATACCAGGGTTACCCAATTATTCCCGACTTCAATTTCGATCTGAATTTTCCCCGGTTCATTCGCTGTATATCCGTGCTCCAGGGTATTTTGAATGAGCTTCTGGCAGATTTCTTCCAGGATGACCGGGTAACAAAACACCACAGGTTCGCCATGGCAAATCACTTCAAAATCAAAACTGCGGTTTTCTCCTTTCAGTATGCCAAGGCCAAGGGTCTGAATGGTTTGTTGAATATTGCAAAACTGGGGTAGGTGGGTACTATTATGGCTCGATAGGGACTTGAAGTCCTCGACCATTCTTTTCAGGCGATGGAAGGTTTCCTGAAGCGTATCGCTGGCCATTTCAATTTCTTCCAGGAACCGCATAATGGATGGGGGAACAGGTGCTTCTTTCCCTTGTTCTTCTCCTCGTACTTCCCCGAGTCGGTCCATAAGAAAGGACGAGAGGGTAATTCCCGTGCCAATAGGGGTATTCATTTCATGGGCCAGCCCCGCAACCAGACGTCCCATGCTCGATATTTTCTCTGCCCGGTCCAGCTTTGCCCGGGTTTCCCGAATGAGCTCATTTTGTTCCTGGAATTGATTTATCATGGCGACCTTTTGAATGACCGCGGTAACCTGAACCGAAAGGAGTTCTGGAAGCATTGCAGCCCGGCCGTCGGTAAGGAACAGCATATATCCCAAGGGGTCCCCAGCGAATCCCAGAGGATGAACAATGAGCCAATGCAAGGGGGTTGGATGTGGTTCCAAATCCGGTGGGACCAACATGCCCTTTGGAACGGGAACAGGATCATGGGAAAAATTCCGGTATATTCCCGGCAAGGCAAGTTCGGTAAGTGCCCAGCTGGTTTTGGGTGTTTTTCTTACAAGCCAAACTCCCCGAATCCCCGCACCCAATAGACGATCCTGGGTTCCCCGGAAAATGTGGGTATCCTGACGGAGCAGGGACAGGTCTTTTTCTATGAGTACCCTTCGGTCAACCATATCCCTGGTCATGAGCATATCCTCGGTGAGACTCAGCAGATCCTTGGGGCGTCTGGGGGTTTTTGTTCCAGGGGTGCTGCCCCTGAGCACCGGTTTTCCGATTCCGAACTGGAGGGCAGCGGGGGTTTTCCCCTGGAAAAGGTCGATGAGGCATTGGCCAGCCATTGTTGCCATGGTCCGGATTGGGTTATGTACGGTGGTAAGACCGGGTTTTACTCCCACCGCGTATTCGAAGTTGTCGAACCCCGTTACCCCGATAACCTGGGGTATAGGCAGGTTTGCAGCTTTCAGTTGTTCCATGACCCCAATGGCAGTCAGGTCGTTGGCGCAATAGATGATCCGCGGCAGGGGTAAGGTGTCATTGGACAACATTTTATCTGCACACTCTGCTCCCGAACGGCGGGTAAAATTCCCATGACAAATGAGTTCCGGAAGAATTGGCATGCCCAGCTCGTTCATTGCCTGGGTCCATCCGCTGAACCTGTCCCTGGCTTCAGGATTTTCAGCCGGCCCCCCTATATAGGCTGCGGGGAGAAGATCGTGTACCGGATTCTGGGCATAGAGCTGGTGGACCAGATTGTACATGCCCGCGCTATTATTGGTTACAATAGAGGGAATGCCCTGGATTTCTGCACCAATGCTGACCATGGGAATGGAACCAAAGGACTGGCAGAATTCCTGGAGCTGATCGACGGGAATTTTATACCCCAAACCCCCGGTATACAGAATGAGTCCGTCGAAATGAATGGTTCGGGCCAAATCGTAGAACCAGGTATAATTATCCTCCCTAGATTCCTTGGGTACGAGATAACCCCCCAGAATATTCGTGCAGATGTAGTCAGGCGCACAGAACAGGGCAGTCAAGGCGGAGGCAATTTCCGTTCCAACCTGAAAGCCCAGGGTAGGAATGAGTAGGCCAATGTGTTTGGGGCGTGACTCAACAGTCATGGCGCTTCTCCCTGAAGGATTCTCCTTTTACCATTGGTGTACCAGTTGGGTGAGTTGTTCAATGAGTTCGGCTGCTCCATTATATTCCAGGGACCAGAGTTTTTGTCGGAGAATTTCGAACAAGGTGGTGGCCTGGGGATGGCCTTGAAATAATTGTTGAGTCCGGCTGATTAACGCCGTGTCTATTATAAGCCGCCCATCAATACCCTGGGATATTTCCTTGAGGTTCTCCAGAATTTCCTGTTTTCGGAATTGGCTCTCCTGGGTTTCCTGTTCCTGAGAAATCTTATGGGCGGGGAGGTTCCGGATTGTCCTGAGCAACCGGTTTATTGATTCAATAAGGATTTTACACCGGACTGAGTCCTGGCTGCCTTGCTTGATGTCGGTTTCACAGTCGAGACAGGCCTGGGCAACTTCCACTGCCTCGAGGTTCGCTGCTGTACCCTTAATTTGATGAACAAGGAAGGCGGCCTGTTCCCGCTGCTCCTTGCTCCAGGGCTGGTCCATGGTAAAATACGCTTCTAACCGGGAAATAATTGCCGGGGCATCATCGTGAAATTTCTTCAACAGCTCGTGGTAAAGTTCCTGGTCTCCGGCCATTCGGTCTATTCCCTGTTGGTAATTCAGACCTCCATCTTGCCCAAGATGCTTTTCGGGGTGACTCGGTACAGAACCGCTGTGGGGAATCTGGTTACTGAATTGAGAGTAGTTTATAATCCGGGTAAGCATGCGCATGAGAATAGGTAAATCCACAGGTTTGTCCAGACAAGCATCCAATTTGAGTTTCAAGGCCTTGTCCTGATCAGCGGTATTGGATGCCAGGCCGATTATTGGGAGGGTTGTGCAGTCGGGAACCAATGAGGAAAGCAAGGGAGGGAGGCTTCCGGATTGTTCTACCATGTCCAGATCAAGGATTATTGCGGTAAATTCACCGTCGTCCTTGCACCCCTGGACATTTCCCATTTCTCCGCTCAGGGATGCAACTTCCATTCCGTGGGATTCCAGCCATTCCTGAATTTGCTCCCGTACACCCGGGTTCTTGTACATGAGCAGCACGGATTTTCCCCTAAGATCGTTAGAATCGTATGCTTTGCCTGTTTCTAACTGGCTGTATGCCCGAATAAGAGCGTTCATGAGACTGCCCGAATGGGAGTGGGTGTAAAAAACCGGGGCGTGCTTCAGCATTGGGGGCAGGTCTTCATGATCTCCGGCAGAGGGTAGTTGGGAGACCGGGTGCTGTTCTGTTTCCTCCTGCTCGAGCCCGTTCAGGCTTAACAGTACAATGGGCTTTCCCGGGTAAAGGGTTGTGTTCCACTGGGCCGGATCCTGGGCAATGGCACAGTCGAGGAAGATAAAATCGATCAGGTGTTCCTGATCGGTGTCCTGAAGAATAGTCAGGGACGAACCCCGGGTAATAACATTCATGCGGGACTGAAGGGTCGGCAGGTTCTGGGGTGAACCAATGAGGAGGGCGTAGCTGGTAATCCGACCGGTAAGGTGGGGAAGATCCTTGAGCAAATCGGGCAGCTCAATGGGTATGGTCAGGAGGAAATAGGATCCAGTTCCGGGAGTGGACTCCACCGATATGGTTCCCCCCATGAGGTTGGCAAGGCGCTTGCTTATTGATAGTCCTAAACCCGTGCCCCCGTGTCTGCGGGTAGATGAAGAATCCCCCTGGGTAAAAGCTGTGAACAATCCTGTCTGGAGGGACAGGTCCATACCAATGCCCGTATCCCTGACACCTACCAGGAGGTTCAGGGGTTCATCGGTTGCTTCGTGAACATCAAATTCCAGGGCGACAGAGCCGGTTTCGGTAAACTTGAGGGCATTGTCCACCAGGTTTACAATGATTTGACCGATTCTGTCGGGATCCCCCACAATAGAGTCGGGTATTTGGTCTCCCTTATGGATCTGGAAAAGGAGGTTCTTTTTCACTGCAAGGGGCTGGAAGCGGCTTTCCAGGGTGGAAATGAAATTCTGCAGGTCAATGGGGGATTTGAACAATTCCAGCCGTTGGTACTCCATTTTGGAAAAATCCAATATGCTGTTCACCAATTCAAGGAGTTGCAGGGAGCTTTCGTTAATTTTTTTGCTGTGTTCCCTGAACTCCAGGGTTGGGGCGTTGGTCAGTCCAAATTGACTGAGTCCAATAATAGCATTAATTGGAGTGCGGATTTCGTGACTCATGGATGCGAGGAATTGATTTTTTATTTGGTTTGCCTTTTCCAGGCCGTCCATTTCTTTTCTGAGGAGGGCCTCAATTTTTTTGTGCTGGGTAATGTCCTGAAAGGTTCCAAAAATTCTGACACAGGTGTTTTTTTCTATTTCCGGTTTTCCCGTATAGCGGACCCATATGAGGTTGTTCCTGTATGTCCGGATTTGCACCTGTTCCTCGAAAGGTTCCTGGTGGGAAATACACCGTTGAAATAGCTGAACCAGGTGTTTTCTATCCCTCTCCCTGGGGTAAAACTGAAGGGCCGATTCCACGGTAACCGGGAAGGTGTCATCCACCTGGTATATGGTTCGGGTCGTAGGTGACCAGCTGAGAAGTCGGTTCTTGACCTGGTACTCCCAGGCTCCAACCTTGGCCATTTCTGCGGTGGTGTCCAGGAGCTGGGAGGTTCGGTTGAGTTCCTGGGTTTTTTCTTCCAGTTCCCGTTGGACCTTCATGAGGTTGCTTGCGTCCACAACGGTCAGGGTCATTACCTCCCCAGAGTCATGGTTTTGGATTGGGAGTTGTTCTGGATCCGGCGGGATTCTGTTAAACCCCAAGCATATCCGGGGATTTTCCCGCAAGCAGCAGTACACCTTCTTGTTGGACCCTTTCAAAAAATCCTGAAGGTCCGGGAGATTGGATTCATGGATAATTTCTGCCATGGCATGTTCACCAGGATATTCGGGCCCATGGGGAACCGGTAGTCCCAAGAGTCTCCATGCCGGGGGGGTTGCCCAAATAATGTTGAAGGGTTCCCGGTTTTCTACGGTAACAAGACCAATATTCGATTTGCGGTAGGCAGCAAGCTCCTGATCGTTTGTCATGGACTTGCCTGTTTGAGTTTGGAGGGCAGGGTTATGGTATAGGTAGTTCCCGTTATGCTTGCTGCCCGGTTTAGTTTGCCCTCGAGCTGTTGGACCCATAGTTCCACCAGGGTAAGGCCAAGGCCTTTTTGGGAAAATTCTGGAACCACGGGATTTTCATTCGCAACCCCGTGCCAATCCTGAACAGTAAGCTCCAGGTTGTCGCCCCGATCTGCCAGGGTTACGGTAATTGTCCCCTCGGGGGCATGGACGAATGCGTACTTGAACGCATTGGTAATGAGCTCATTGAGAATCATGGCAATGTTGGTTACCGCCTTTGTCTCCATGAGAATATTGTCAATGGAATAATCCAGCCGGATAGAGGTGCTTGGCTTCAAACTGGTGTCCAGCTGATTCAGCAGGGTCTCCAGGTAGACTTTGGAATTTGCGTGGTTGTAGGAATCGGACTGGTACAGGTGGTCGTACAGAAGCATCATGCTTTTCAGCCGATCGGCAGCCTTTTTCAAACCGCTGTGCAGCCGATTGTCTGTTTGTGAACCGGCTGTTTGCGGGTTGTTCAATTGCTGGTTGTCCATTTG
>SKVS01000034.1 GCA_007129335.1 Spirochaetaceae bacterium | reverse complement strand
TTCTGGGAATGGGGCCTCGGACCGATGCGGAATTTGGTCTTCGGGTGCTCTATCCCCTATGGCATCTCTGGGACGACCGCAACCTTCCGTTCTGGGATAACCTCATTGTCTGGGGCTCGGTAACCCTGCGGTGGCAGGTGGGGAATTAATCCTCCCCCCGTTTGGATGCAATCTTTCGTTCGTTTGCGCTGAGGATTTTTTTCCGCAACCGCAGACTCTTGGGTGTAACCTCCAGCAGCTCATCGTTGCGCAGAAAGTTCAGGGCCGATTCCAGGGTCAAGGGTGTAATAGGGGTCAGAATAACATTGTCATCCCGGCCGGCTGCCCTGATATTGGTAAGCTTTTTCTCCCTGGCAGGATTAACTTCCAGGTCACCGGGTCGGTTGTGTTCTCCAATAATCATTCCCTCGTATATAACATCTCCAGGCTGAACGAACATTCGGCCCCGGGGTTCAAGGTTAAAAATGGCGTAGGGAACAGCCTTTCCAGGTCTGTCGCTCACCAGAGATCCGTTAATTCTGCTGGGAAAATCGCCCCGGTATGGTTCGTAACCCATGAGGTAGGAATTCAAGAGGCCCGTACCCCGGGTATCGGTCAAGAATTCATCCCGGTAGCCAATGAGTGCCCGGCTTGGGGTGGAGAACTCTATTCTTGCCCTTCCGCTCCCATGATTGACCATAGTAAGAATGCGGCTTTTGCGAATAGAAAGTTTTTCCGTGACAATGCCGACGAATTGTTCTTCGCAGTCCACGAATACGTGTTCAATCGGTTCCAGGATTTTTCCGTCTTCTTTTCTGTTTAAGACGGTGGGCCGGCCTACACAGAGTTCGTAGCCTTCCCTTCTGAGGGTTTCCAGGATTATGGCCATTTGAAATTCACCCCGGCCTTTGACCACAAAGCTTTCCTTGTCTTCTCCCGGCTCTACCTGAATTGCCACATTTCGCAGAGCTTCTTTCTGCAGGCGTTCCCACAGCTTGCTGCCCTGGACGAACTTTCCTTCGGTACCCGCAAGGGGGCTGTTATTCCGGTAGAACTTCATGGCTACGGTAGGTTCGTCTACACTCAATCGCTTCAGGGCCTTTGGCTGATCCCGGGTGCAAATGGTGTCCCCAATGTGAACATCCTCAACCCCCGCAAGAATAATGATGTCACCCGGTTCGACCGTTTCGGCATCTCCCAGGGATAATCCCTGGTAGGCCTGAATCTTGCTTACCCGAAGAGGTGTTACCCGGTCGTGTTCGCCCAGGCAAACCAGGTCCTGATTTGCCTTGATGCTTCCGTTAACAACCTTGCCGATTGCCAATCTGCCCAGATAATCGCTGTAATCCAGGTCTGACACCAGCATTTGAAAGGGAGAATCGGGCTTGTAGGTCGGTGCCGGGAGTTCTTCCACAATGGCATCGAGCAGACAATGAAGATTGGTTCCCCGTTCTTCCAGGGTTTTCTGGGCAATACCTTCCCGCCCAATTGCGTAGTACAGGGGAAAATCCAGCTGTTCTTCCCGGGCATCCAGGTCTATGAGCAGGCTGTAGACCTCATCCAGCACTTCCTCGGGTCGGGCGTCGGGACGATCGATTTTGTTTATAACCGTAATAAGAGACAGCTGGGCTTCCAGGGCTTTTTTCAGTACAAACCGGGTCTGGGGTAAGGGGCCTTCGCTTGCATCCACCAAAAGAATAACTCCGTCAACCATGGACAGGGCCCGTTCCACCTCGCCGCCGAAGTCGGCGTGACCAGGGGTGTCGAGAATGTTGATTTTCACTCCCTGCCAGGTTATGGAACAGTTTTTTGCAGATATGGTAATTCCCCGTTCCCGTTCAATGTCTCCCCGGTCCATGATCCGTTCGTCAACCGTCTGTCCCTCCCGGAACAGACCGCTTTGGCGGAAGAGGGCGTCTACCAGGGTTGTCTTTCCATGGTCAACGTGGGCAATAATAGCAATATTTCGAATAGATGGGTTTCTGTGTTGATTGGGCACGGGGCCTCCTGTTTTTGGTGCAAGAAACCTACCACGAAGCGGGGCCCTGTGTCCTCTTTTTTTCATTATTTTTCTTCTTGTTTTTTTGTTCTTTTCTTGTTCTTTTCCAGAAACCCGCTACACTTTCTTCAGGGGTACCATCATCATGACAATAATTGGAATTGAAACCGAAGTAACCACTGCGGTAACCGATCTCATTCTTGCATTTCTGTGCATTTGGGCAATAATCAAACTGTCGGGCAGTGAGGGAAGCAAGAATCCTGAAGAGGCCCAGCGAATATTGGTATGGAAGTGGGCTTTCGGGTTTCTCTTCCTGGCTGCAACCCTGGGATTCGTTGCCCATGGGTTTGAAATGAGCGACCGGGTAAAAGATTTACTCTGGGAGCCTCTGTACCTCAGCCTGGGGTGGACCGTGTCGCTCTTTGTGGTAGGGGTTCTGATCGATGCCCGCCACAAGGTTGCAACCTGGGTTATTTGGGGAATGCTTGCCCTGGGATTCGTTTTTTACGGATTAACCAAAATTGCTCCCGGGGGATTCTTGGTATTCATACTCTACGAAGGGGTTGCAATGTTGTTTGCCCTTGGGGCCTATATTGCGCTGTGGCTGAAAAAGAAGCAGCCATACATGCTTTGGATGATTTTCGGCATTGCAGTAACTATTGGGGCTGCGGTCATTCAAGCCTCAGGACCATGGGAAATCAGGCTGATATGGCTTTTTGACCACAACGGAATTTTCCACCTGGTACAAATGGTTGGAGTTGTGTTGTTGGTACTTGGCTTGCTCCCTTCCCGATCAGTTGGGGAGTCGGAATAATAATTCCCGGTACCTGGCGGCAAGTTCATCGTCATTCATGAGCTGGGAAAGCTCAACCAGGTTTCCTAGGGCATTTCTTGTCAGTTCCAGGTTATCCAGCTGGGTTGCTACTCCCAGGGCCCTGCGGAAGTAGTTGAATGCCTGGGGATAACGGTTCATTCTGCGGCTTAAGAATCCCAGGAGTTCCAGGTCATCCCCAATGCCCGGGGAGTTTTCAGCCCGCTGATCGGCTTCAAGAGCCTGCTGTGCCAGATCATAGGCAGCAGCTATGTTCTGTTGCCGAAGCTCAATTTGGGCGAGCATGTACAGGTTGGCTCCGATCTCCGTTGCATTTCCCTGTCTGCGGTTTAACCGGAGGGCTTCGGTAAACAGATTCTGTGCCTGGTCAAATTGCCGTTCATCGAATGCAAGAATACCAAGGTTGTGATAAAGAATAGGGGTCAGGTTGTCTTCCCTTTCTTGGGATTCCAGGGCCGTGGTAAAGAATTCCAGGGCAAGGGGTTTATTCCCCATGGTATAGTACAGTTCTCCCAGATTGTTCCGGGTAACTCCGAGAATAGCTGGTTCCTGGAGTAGGGTAGCATCGAAATACGCATCATTCAGTTCCCGTTGGGCATCCTGCATTCGGCCGGCCCGCAAGAATGCCCGGCCCAGGGAGCTGCGGGCCAGGATGGTACCTTCCACAAAGTCTACCCTTTGATTCGCCCTCAGGGCTTCGGTATAAAACTGAATGGCAGAATCCATTTGGCCTTGGGAGAAGAACCCGTCTCCCAAACGCAAAAAATTGGCAGCTTCGTTGCGGGTGTCAAAAACTTCCTGTGCTCCCCTTGGGAGGCTCGAACAGCCCAGAAACACCAGGGCTGAGAATACCACTATAAGAATTTTCATTCGAAACTCCTTACCCGGATGCTGTTGTACTGGGTGTCCTGGGTTTCCCGTTCGGGAATGCCTCCCCGAATGAGGGGATTGTTTCTTACGCCCTCTAATACATCCTGGGTAAGTTCAATGGCAACCTTTGTCTCGTTCAGTATGGATACCAGCCGGGGTACCTCGCTGTTAACAGAGGAAATAATTCGTCCCACGGTTGTAACACTCTCCTCCAGCTCCGCCATCATGGCCATAATACTGTCAAACAGCTGGTTATCGTCGTTCAGAAGGGTATCCAGGGAGCCTTGGGGATCCAGCAGGCGGGGAACAAGGCCTGTGGGATCTCGGAGGCTTTCGGTGGTTTCCAGGAGATTTCCGGTTATTCCGGCAATGTGTCCCATGGTGGTATCCGATTCCCCTAGAATGTTCTGTACCTGATCCAGCAGGTCTCCCAATCTGCCTTGGGCATCGAAAATAAGGGTGTTAACCATGGTCATGGTTTCGGGAACCTGAGCTGTGGTGTCCCGAATATCGAACACAATGTCCCCTAAGGGGCCGGAGCTTTCGCCGGACAGGGCGGTATTAATTTCTGTAATAGTTCTGTTTACTCCGGTCAGGGTTCGGTTTACATTTTCCAGAAGGGGGTTGACGTTGGAAAGCAGCCGGGTAATGGTATCGTCTTTCGGGGGAATATCCGCTAATTCCAGTTCAATGATTCTTCTTCCCTGGGGTGAATCGCTGGTGTAAATGAATGACCCCTCTTCCAGAAGGTCAGCCCCTCGACCGGGGTGAAACAGAAGTTGGGTTCCCAATCCAATAGGGGAAACCGAGAGCTCCAGGAGGGAGAATTCCCGAACCTTTGGGTAGTAGGTGTCAAAAATATGGAAATCCACATCTACCAGGTTATGTTCGTTCAGCTTGACCCGGTCAATTTTTCCGATTTGGAATCCCCGCATAAAAATTGAGGTTCCAGGGGATAGGCTCGCCGAAGATTCAAAGACCGTATGAAAGGTATAGTTTTTTGCAAACCAGCGCTGGTTTATACCCAGCAGAATTACCACCATTCCGAATGCGACAAACGAAAGAATGACAAACAGCCCTACAATTTGGTCGGCGTACTTTATTTTGAATTTCATAGTTCGTCCTTGCTCCCCTGATTGCGGCTCCCCCTTGCCCGGAGCCTGGCCAGAGAACCGCTTAAAATATGTTCAACCTTGTTCAATGTTTCTTCGTAGGGACCGAACACCAGGAGTTTCCCTCCCTTGATAACCCCCAAATAGTCAGCATACCGATAGGCAATGTCAGAATTATTGGTACCTATGAGTATAGTGGTGTTTTCATTTTTTTGTTCCTCAATAATTCCATAGACATTATCGATCGAATCCTCGTCCAGGTTCGAGGTGGGATCATCCATGTAGAGAATTCGGGGTTGATGAATAATTGCCCGGGCAAGGGAAATGAGTTTCTGCTCTCCCGTAGAAAGGTCCGCGGGACGGAGATTGGGATCATCGGTAAAACCTACTTTACGAAAAAGAGAGGAAACCAGGGTGTAGATAATTTTGGAATCCAGGCCGGGCTGGTGAATCCTCAGGGGCATTGAAACATTCTGGAGGGCAGAGGTGTCCTGCCATAGAGCGGAATCCTGAAACACAAAACCGCTCATTCCCCGAAAAGCCAGGGCTTGTTTTTTTGATGCATTGTTAATATCCAAAGTATCTACCATAACCCTGCCCTCTGTGGGAACAAGTAAACCTGCGGCAGATTTAATGAGGGAGCTCTTGCCCGAACCTGCTACCCCCAAAATGACCGAACATTTTCCTCCGGGAAAGGTGGCTGTTATATCCTTCAGGACACAGAACTGTCCGCTGTGCACCGTCATGTTCTGGAGTTTTATATCCGGGGATGAGCTGATTGTATCCATAAGGTATCCCTGTTTATCCATACTGCATAAGGGTAACGAATACATTCGTAATGATAATGAGAATAAAACTCTGGCCTACAGCCCGAATTCCTGCAACCGGTATTTCTGTGGATGACCGGTTTACCGCAAACCCTTGATACGTGGATACTACTGATACAATAATGCCAAAGATCAGCGCCTTGCTCATACCCGATAACAGATCGCCCACCTGAAAGGTTGTTAACAATCCGCCCAGGTATTCATTCAGGGAAATGGGCCGGATGATTTGCACAACTACGAAGGACCCGAGTAATCCGAAGACATTGAAATAAATGGTCAGAACAATCATGGAAACCAGCATTCCTATGAACCGGGGAACCACCAGATAGGATATGGGATTCAGGCCTACCGAAACATAGGCTTCTATTTCGTGGTTTACCACCATGGTTCCTAATTGGGTGGCAATTGCTGTTCCTGAACGGGCAGTAATGACAAAGGCCGTCAGAAGGGGTCCAAGTTCCCGGGTTATAACAATAATGAGAATGGAATAGATGAGCTGTCCCTGGCCGAATTGTGGCAGGAGGCCCGAACCAATGACAATAATTGCAGCACCTATGGAAACTGCCATAATTATATTAATTATGAGGGCTTCATATCCGGTAAAGAGGATCTGCATTACAAGAACCTTGAAGCCCACCTGTTTTGAGCGGAAGAAAAACAGGGTTTCCTTGATTACCTGAAAAAAGAACCCCAAACCGTAGAACAACGACGAGAACCTCAGTCGAACTGCC
>SKVS01000174.1 GCA_007129335.1 Spirochaetaceae bacterium | reverse complement strand
CCAGAGACTCCGGGTCGTATTCCAGCTGGTCCAGAAAAAAACGAATGCGCTGAACCAACTCAACCTTCAGCTCTTCCACCTGGCCCCGGAAAAAACCTACCGGCGGGCCATCGCGAAAGGCCACCGGTTCTCCGTGCTCTTCACTGGAGTAGGGAGAACGGGCCTGGAACTCCCGGGCAAGGTGAATCATTGGGCCGGTATTCCGAAAGTTCATGGATAGTACGGTGGTTTTTCCCCGTATATCGATACCCGCCCTCACAAAGGGAGATTGCACCCCGTACAAGGCCTGATCCACATCCCCAGCCATAACCAAATTGCGGCACACCAACCGTAACAGCCGAAGAACTCCAGGGCTCAGATCCTGTACCTCATCAACATACAGGGTTTCGTAGACGAGAATGTCCTCTCCCTGCTGTTTATTTTTCTCCAGCTCATCGGCCATGCGGAGCACCGCCAGGTTTCTTGGAAAGGTTCCCAACTCTTCAAGGTCCTTTTCCAGCTCCCGACAAAATTTCCAGATTTGGGTGCGCTGCTGCTGGCCCAAGGGCCTGCCCATGCCGGATCGGGGTATCATCTGCTGAAGGTATTCGTCTTCGGTAATACAGAAGCTCCATAAAAAACCGTCAATTTCATGAAAGAGCCGGTCCTGATCGATAAATTCGGGACAGTCCATGTAACCCATGGTCTGGAGAACCTCTTGTTTTCCATACATCAAGCGATTTTGAGGGAAAAGCCGGGTAAAGAGATCCGAGAGTACCTTATCCACGGTTACAATGCTTGTGGATTTATGGTGTATTCGAAGAATTTCACTGATGTATCGATTATACCGCACCAGGGTGTTTACAAAGGTTACCAGGGCAAAGGGCTTGGCATCATTCAGAAGCTCGGGCTGGGAAACCCGCTGTCTCAAAGCTTCCAACAGTACCACGGTCTTGCCAGTGCCCGCTGCCCCCTTTACCAGGTAGGTACGGTTGTCCCCGAGCTGGGACACCGCATGGGCCTGGTCCCGGCTTAGTCTGAGAATGGATTGCTCAAAATCTCGACGGGTACGGGTCAGGGTAGACATGCGCAAGAGTGCCTGAACCTGCTGACGGGATTCCTGCTGAATTTGTTGGACCTCGCTCTCCATGGCTCGCAGGGATTCCCGGGCGGCCTCAAGTTCCTGTTCTACCGGCAGGACCGGTTCCCGCTTGGTCCAGTTTTCCAATCCACCGGAAAGACGGTCTAGAACCGGGGATTCAATAGACAAAACCTGACAAAAACGAATGAGGTTCTGGACAGCCCCAAGGGCCTCTTCGTAACTTGTCTGGAGGAAAAAATGACGAATTGAATTGGCCAGTCTATGCTCGGCCCGGTAACGGGAAATATCCAGGGATTGGCTGTCTGGATTTTTCTGGCGAAGAAAGGCCATGAGCTGCCACAGCTTTTCACCGAAGGTTCGAGTATCATCGGAGTAACCCCGGGGATCAAGAACAATACCTAACTGGGCATTAGCCACCATTTCCATAAAGGAGTGAGTTCCCAGAATGAACATGCCCGGATCAATGTTCAGAAGGGCTTCCAATCGCTCCAGGGATTGCTGATAACTCACCGTTCATCCTTCCCATAGCTACAAAACTCTTTCAGGGCATTCTTGAGTACTTCCATGCTCACGGGTTTACCAATGAACCCATCCATTCCAGCTTCAATACAGGCATCCCGTTCTTCTTTAATGACCCCGGCGGTCAGAGCAATAATCGGGGTGTGGAGTCCCTGCTCCTTCTGGATTTGGCGAATTTCTTTCGTTGCCTCAATTCCATCAACTTCGGGCATTTGAACATCCATGAATATGATATGGAATTCCTGTTCCCGGGCAAGATTAACAGCAATTTTCCCGTTTTCTGCGAAGCTCAGGTCCGGTTCCTTCAACAGGGTCGTAAGAAAACTTTTTAACAGCAGGGCATTCATTTTAACATCTTCAGCAATAAGTATGCGGCAGCCGGACATTATTCCATGACTTGAAGATTGATCTGTGCTTCCCATTGCGGGCTCCTGGTAGTTTCCTTCCCGTGTTGTGCCGGATTCTTCTGTCTGGTTCTGTTCGGTTTGGTTCTGCTCTTTTTGGTTCTGGTCTGGGGAAAAAGTATTCCTCTCTGACCCCCTCCTGGCCAGAACCTGGTATTCGGGGACCTTAGGAAGCTCCAGTTGGAAGGCAAAGGTGGAACCCTTCCCGGGTTTACTCTGAACCCCGAGGGTGCTGTTCATTTTTTTCAACAGGAGCTGACAAATAACCAATCCAAGTCCCGTACCCCCAAATTTCCGGGTGGTGGAAGAATCAGCCTGGTAAAAAGGCACAAACAACAATTCCTGCACTTCCCGATCAATTCCCATACCCGTATCGGTTACCCGGAAACGATACAGTTCTGTCCCTTCTATACCGGGTGCGGATGCAAGACCAAGAATAATCTGGCCGGACTGGGTAAACTTAACTGCATTGCTCAGGAGGTTAACCAGGATTTGCTTGATTCTTGTAGGATCCGCAGTAACAAAGGGATGAATACCCGGTTCGATTTCCACCATTAAAGACAGACCCTTCTCGTTGGCCTGGTAACGAAGAATTTCCCCGGTTTCCCGCACCAGCTTTGCCAGATCCACCGGTATGAGTTCCAGTTCCAGTCGACCTGCTTCTATTTTAGAAAAGTCCAGAATTTCATTGATTATTTCATACAGGAGTTTTCCCGACGTATAGGCATTTTCGGCGTATTGGGTCTGAAGAGGATCGAGATTAGTCATTTTCAGCATTTCCGTAAAGCCCAGCATTCCATTCAGGGGTGTTCGGATTTCGTGACTCATGTTTGCCAGAAACTGACTTTTTGCCTTGCTCGCTTCCTCTGCTTGAAAGACCGCTTGAATCAATTTTTCCCGGCTTCGCAGGACAAAGAAAGAGAACAGGAGAAAGAGGATGAAAACCAGAGTAATGAGCAGAGATTGAACAAAAATTGAAGCCCGCAGAAGGGTGTAGACCCGGTCTTCGCTTATTGTAAAAAAATAACCTACCGGTTGGTCGGTAATATTGGTTAGCAGAATAAACTGCAATAAATACCGTACACCTCCGAATGTAAACACATGGCTCTGGTTCTGCAAGGTCTCCAGGGATCCCTGAATTTCCTTTCCTGCCTGGGCAAACATTTCATCTATATCGAGAAAATCAAGAAAACCGCATTCACATTCTCTCAGGGAAATGGCATGAACCTGGTTATCGAAAACAAATTCCGGACTCAAGCGGGTAACCGAGTAGTTCTTTTGAAACTCCTGGAACACCAAACCTTCTACAATGGAGCGGGAAAGGAGGAAAAAAATACTTTTTCGGGGATTCAATTCGGTCAAAATTTCTATCATACTGGCAAGAGAGGTAGAAACCTCTACCGACCCAACATGAATATCTCCGTGAAAAAGGGGAAAAACATATCGGTAGCCGTTGTATATCCGCCCTTCTTCGAAACCCTGTACTTTACGCAGGTCTGTATTAGCAATACGGATTGAATCCCGAATTTCCATGAGGGAATCGCCGAAAATGTCGGGGGCATGGAACCGGAGAAAGCTCGTCCCATCGGGAAAATGGAAATGGAGTTGGCGAAAATTATACCCGGTTATACTCTGGTAGGTTGTTTCCAATTCCGCGTACAACTGTTCTCTGTAGTCAGCCTGCTCGCCAGGCGGTGCTCCAAACGCACCATACATGAGTTCCTGAACATGGGGAACGTCTACCGCCTGGGTAAAAATATACTGGGCAAAGAGGGCATAGGTGTCCAACACAGCTTTAGTATGGTGGTGAAATGCTTCAATTTCTGAAGCTAAATACGATTCGGTTACCCGGGCATAATTCGTGCCTGCAAAAAAGAGAGCCAGGACCCATAGGAGCGATACGAATCCTGCCAGGACGAACCATTTCCCGGGTATGGTTTTTATTTTGCCCATACTCCTATTGTAACCAATTTGCCAAGGTTTTCCCTACCCCTAGAAGCCAATATTACAGAACTCCATTCAGAGCCATGAGAATTCCCGCGGCCACAGCCGAACCAATAACCCCCGCCACATTAGGACCCATGGCATGCATGAGCAATACGTTCTGGGGATTCTCCTGTTGTCCGACCTTGCTTACAACCCGGGCAGCCATAGGAACCGCGGACACACCAGCAGCGCCAATGAGTGGATTAATAGGATCTTTGGAAAACTTGTTCATAACTTTGGCGAGCAACAAGCCCGTAGCAGTACCTATTGCAAAGGCTATAAGACCCAAAAGAATTATTCCAAGGGTGGCGGGCTGAAGAAAGGTTTCGGCCTGCAACCGAGAACCTACTGCAAGACCAAGAAGAATCGTAACAATATTTATAAGAGCATTCTGCATGGTATCCGACAGCCGGTCCACTACCCCCGATTCTTTCGCCAGGTTCCCGAACATAAGAGCCCCAATGAGGGGTGTTGCTGCAGGAAGGAAGAGAATACACAGGGCAAGAACTACCAAGGGGAACAGAATTTTTTCCCTCTTGCTCACATGACGCAGCTGCTTCATTACTATTTGCCGCTCGGCTTTGGTGGTAAACAGTTTCATAATAGGAGGCTGAATAATAGGAACCAGCGCCATGTAGGAATAGGCTGCCACGGCTATTGCCCCTAAGAGTTCCGGAGCCAGGCGGGTAGCGGCGAAGATCGCAGTTGGTCCGTCGGCCCCGCCAATAATACTAATGGCAGATGCCTGTTCTACCGTATAGGACAACCCAGGGACAAATTTCGATGCTACTAAAGCGGAAATCAGGGTAAAAAAGATACCAAACTGGGCCGCAGCTCCCAGCAGGGCGGTTTTAGGGTGGGCAAGCAGGGGTCCAAAGTCGGTCATGGCCCCAACCCCCATGAAAATCATGAGGGGAAATAATCCGTTGGCAATACCAAAGCCGTAAATAATACCCAGAAAGCCCTCGGCCCCGGAAATTCCAACCAAGGGAACGTTTGCCAGGACTCCTCCAAAACCAATAGGTACGAGCAGAAGGGGTTCGAATTTTTTTGCAATCCCCAAATACAGCAGCACCAAGCCAATGACAATCATTACAGCTTCTCCCGGGAGAAAGCCCAGGAGTCTCATATCTGAGTGGAAAAATCCGTATATTCCGGTGGATTCCCAAAGTTGTGCTAAGGATGTTCCAAGATCCATGTAATCCTCCAGGATTTAGTAAATTTCCGCCAGGGTGTCTCCCCCCTGAACCTGCTGGTGGGCATCCACCTTGATGCTTCCAATGGTACCGGCCACGGGACTTTGAATTTCGGTCTCCATTTTCATGGCTTCCAACACCATAATGGCCTCGTCCTTCTCTACCGCTTCCCCTTCTTTTTTGAGAATCCGCAGCACCAAACCAGGAAGTGGGGCGTTTACGGGAGTTGCTTCTCCCTGGGGTTCGCTTTGAGAAGCAGCTCCCCCATCCGCACCGGCTTCAGCAGTGCTGACAACAAATTCTTTCCCGTTGACCCGGGCTTTTCCATCGGGGGTAATAGTGACCTTGTATTCTTTTCCGTCTACCTTAACCGAATAGCCCGCGGGCCCCGACGAGGTTCCACCCTGGAGGGGCTGGGCTGAACCTGTTTCTGGAGCATTCTTGCGTACATTGACCACGGCCTTGCCCAGGAGGAACTGAACACCTTTTTCCTTACAGGTGGCTGCAATGAAAATATTCTCATCGCTTTCCGGCAGTCCGGCCTCCTTCAGCATGGCAGAAGCAGCGGCCCTTCCCTTGGTCGGATCCTTTTCGTTAATATCCACCACCAACTCGGTGGTAGGTTCGAGCCCCATTTGTTTGGAACAGATCTTGACAATTTCCGGATCTGGAGGCATGGGGGTTTTACCGAAATATCCCAGTACCATTTTTCCGTAACCATCGGCAATTTTTTCCCATGGTCCGAACATAGTATTGTTGAAAGCCTGCTGGAAATAAAACTGGGAAACCGGGGTAACGGAGGTACCGAATCCTCCGAGTTTCACTACCTCGGACATGTTTTTGATAATTTCCGGGTACCGGTCCATCATATTGTTGTCCCTGAGCATTTGAGTATTAGCAGTCAAGGCTCCTCCGGGCATAGGAGAAAAGGGAATAAGCGGTTCCACGGCCTTGGCTTCCGGTGGCATGAAGTAGTCTTTCATACACTCCTTGAACACTTCTTCCGCATCCCGCATTTTATCTACATCTATTCCCAGGTCGTAATCCGATCCCCTCAAGGCGTGCCACATGGAAATAACATCGCTCTGGCAGGTACCTCCGGATACTGGAGCCATGGAAAGGTCTATACCGTCGGCACCCGCATCCAGGGCGGCAAGATACTGGGAAATACAGGTT
>SKVS01000374.1 GCA_007129335.1 Spirochaetaceae bacterium | reverse complement strand
CACCTGGTCCTTTACGGCCGGCCGGACATCGTAAGCACTTACAATGGCACCCAATCGTTTGGTCGTGGCAATGGCCTGCAGTCCCGCTACTCCAACCCCCAAAATAAATACTTTTGCAGGCACAATGGTTCCTGCGGCAGTCATCATCATAGGAAACATTTTCGGAAGAGCTGAAGCAGCCAGGATTCCAGCCTTGTACCCTGCGAGGTTCGCCATGGATGAAAGGACATCCATGCTCTGGGCACGGGTTATCCGGGGAATAAGTTCCAGGGAAAAAGCCTTTATACCCTTGTCCCGGTATACCTGAAAAATTGGGTGGGGCTGGTACGGATCCAGCATTCCAATAACCAGGCAACCTTCTTTCAGTTCCCGGGCTTCGGTAACGAAGGAGTCGGTACAGTTTGCACCGCCACGAAGGGTAAACAGAGCATCGCAGGTTCCAATGATTTCCTGGCGAGGGGAAATAGTGCCGCCCTTTTCTGTGTATTGGGAATCCTCGTAGCCAGATGCCAGGCCAGCCTGGGATTCAATGAGGACCGTGTGGCCCGACTTTATGAGTTTTGGCAATTGCTGGGGGACTAGAGCTACCCGGGTTTCATCGGGATGTAGCTCTTTCAGGATGCCTATGGTCATTCGATGCTCCTTTTGATTTTATGTACAAGGAAATTTCGATGATGAAATCCTTGCGGCTATATCGGTTTTTCCTGCATTTTTTGTGTGTGAGATTAAGGTACTGCTATTTCAGGGAATGATAAAGGGTCATTTTCTTGACCCGACTTTGCCAGGTGGATTTATGATGGAGAATTCTTCGAACCGATTCATTAATCCGTTGTTCCGTTAAGATTCCCTGGGAATAGGCATTCAGGAGGGCATTATAGGTAGGCCAGGGGTTGAAAGGGGTAAGAATTATATCGGCTCCTGCCAGAATAGCCTGGACCGATGCTTCTTCGGGTTCCATGAACTTGCGTATACCCATCATTTCCAGTGCATCGGTAATAATTAATCCTTCAAAACCCAATGTGTCCCGTAAAATACCCCTGAGAAGGATCGGTGAAATGGATGCAGGGTACTGGGATGGATCAATGGCAGGGAAAGAGATATGGGCTGCCATAATCCCCGAAACTTGCGATTCTATTGCCCTGATAAAGGGTATAAGGTCATGGCTGAGCAGTCCTTCCAAGTCTGTATCGAAACTAATGAGGTGGTAGTGGCTGTCCAGTACTGTATCGCCATGGCCGGGGAAATGTTTTGCTACCGAGGCAATTGCCGAATCGGTGAGCCCGCGGATAAAAGCCTGAACCATGGATCCTACGTGTTCCGGGTCTCCGCCGAAGGTACGGGTTCCCAGGAATGAGCGTTCGACCCGGGAGCTTAGGTCGGCTACGGGGGCCAGATTCATGGTAATGCCCAGTTCTCTCAGCTCGTTCCCCGTAGTTAATCCCGCAAGGTATGGGGCATCGGGTTCCGAGTTGCCCAGTTCCCAAGCCGAGGGAATGCGGGTAGTGGAATGGGCCATGTCTGGGCTGCTTCGCAAGCGATCTACCAAGCCCCCTTCCTGATCGACTGCAATAATAGGCGGAGGGCCGGGGATATGGTGTTTCAGATCCTGAATAAATTGCTGGGCCTGTTGAGGGGCATGCAAATTTTCCCCAAATAGAATAACACCGCCGGGGCCTAGGGTTTTCAGCTGATTCAGATGCTGGGGTTGGAGGGTTCGCAATGGTCTGCCATCATCGGAATACCGTAATTGAATCATAAGGAGTTGGCCGATTTTTTCCTCAATACTCATGATTTCCAGACTTCTTTCAATAACCAGGGATCGAATCGCCTGTTCTTCAATCTCTGGGTCAATTATTGAGTCAAAAGAAGCGAGGTGTGTTACTTCTGTTCCGACTGTATCGTTTTCAGTCCTTTGGTGGTCTTCCCTGTAGCTGCAGGAAGAAATAACCGATAGAATGAGAAACAGGTAAAAAAGAAATTTCATTAAGTCCCGCCAGTGTTGTAATCTGTGAAAAAAAGCGTGCACTTCTGTATACGGCTACACAACTATATCAGGACCTCTAGGTTTGTCAATTGCTCTAAATCCTTAAAATGCTTATAGATATCGGATTTCTTGTGGATGGATTGGTTTGGCATGGAAATTGCATGTCTAACAGGAGAATGGAAAACCTATGTCAACCATAAGCACCGATGTATACCAAAGCCAAGCAGCAGTTAACGTTCTGAGCTACCGAGCCAAGATTGTTCGGGAAGTAAGAATAGAAATTGTACGGAAATCCATACACCTCCTCATTGCGTTTACCCCGACCCTCACGTGGTTGTTTGGGAATTATATTACCTTTGGTCTTCTTGCTGCAGGGGTACTCTGCTATACCGCTGCGGAGTTTGCCCGATCCAATGGTTTCAGGGTGCCTGTCATTTCGCGCCTGACCGAACTTGCAAGCCGGGACAGGGACCGGGATCATTTTGTCCTGGGTCCGGTAACCTTGGGCCTGGGGGCTATGCTGGCGATTATGTTGTATCCCAATCCAGCTGCAGCCCTTGCGGTGTATGCCTTGGCTTTTGGAGATGGTTTTGCCAGTCTCGTGGGGAAAGCCTTTGGTCGCATTCGTTTGCCCTTTACCGGGGGAAAAAGTCTCGAGGGAAGTCTTGCATGCTTTTTTGCAGTTCTTGTTCCAAGCTATATCGTTCTTGGGGATCTTTCCCAAGCCATTGCCATAAGCCTTTTTGCAACCTTCATTGAGGCAATGCCCACCGGGGACTTCGATAATATTGTGTTGCCGGCTCTGGTTGGTTCGTTTGTAATGGTTCTCATTTAACCTCTGATGTAGTTGAGCTTCTTCTGTGCATTAATACCGCAACTAGTGGTGCGAATTCTGGACTCGCCCGATGAAATGTTCAGATATGGGCACAAATCAGCTCATATCGGATGGATTTCAGGAAAAATTCTCCCCAATTACTGTTTAGAAGACGCAAAAATTTCCTATGGTCCAAAATTCGCACCACTTCTAATACCATAAATATAAACTGAAAACCTTTTTTCCGTAGAAAATAGCCCCAAGTGTCAGGAGTCCACCCCCCAGCAAGAGAGTTGCCAGGGATTGGGAGCCGTGCATGAGCCACCTGCCTCCTAATAAGCCCAGGGTTGTAATGCCTATCCACAGGTCATCCATGTTCTGGTGGATTTTCGTACTATACAAGAAGTTTATGAAGGTCAGGCCCATGACTACTGCCTTGAGGGCGATCAACTGATTCAGCCCTCCTATTTCCATGATTCCTCCCAAACCTATTTCGGAAGTATTGATGGGAACCAATCCGGCAATACCGTATGCAAACCCCAGAATGATAAGAAGGGTGGTGCCCTGGTGTTTATAGGTTATTCCTGCGGTATAGACACTGGCAACAAACAGAGCCAATAGTCCAGTTGCCAGACCGAAAATCCTTGCTCTGGTGAGGGATATCATCCAATCGAAAGGCATGCCTCCCAGCCGCCAGTAGTGCCCGATAAAGGGGGCTGCCTCAAAGAGCAGGGATACAAGAAAAATGAAAAAGAAAAAAATCAGTGAACCGGTGACCTTCCTGAAGTAACGAAAGAATGAAAGGATGCCGAATAAGGCAATGGTCAGGGGAATGGCGGTTTGGATGCCCATGAACACAAGGTCCTGGGTGAACAGGAAGGACACTCCCCGGGTGGCACCTCCGAATGTCAGGGACAGAATATAGCCGATTAATCCCAGACACAGGGTCAGGGAAAGAGTCATAATATTATTGCGGGTACGTAATGTCATACCCATGAGTATACCACTATCTTGTGTAAAAGAAATATTCCTTCAGTCCTCAGGGGATGTGTCGATAAACTAAAGGGAGGACTTCAATGAAAAGGCTGTCGCTATTATTCCTGCTTTTCTTTGTTGCCGGTCTTGGCATTGCCGGCGATGTAGCTCAATTCGTTAATCTGGGATTTTCGCGGGATTCAAGTATTTTTGTGTTTGGCCAGTACGGGATCCGCAGGAATACTTCCGTTCCCTTTGCCTCCCTGTATTTTGTTGACGTTGCGAAAAATGACTTTCTTTCCCAGGGTGTTTTCACCAGCAATGAGACCGAACCTGTTGCAGTTGGCCAGAACGGATCAGGTGCTCTGTGGAATCTCTTATACCGGGGAGCTCCCTTTGTAGACCGGCACAGCATTAGCCATTCCCGTCAGGGCCGGTTGGTGTATCTGTATATAAATGGCCAGGAGGCCCGCAGTAGAATTACTTTCCGGGATTTTAATACCAGTGCACACTTTGAAATAAATCTGATTCAGGACAGCAGGGGTTCCGGAGAGAATCAATCAGCAGCCTTCCATCTGTCGGTACAGGCGACCGATAAGGACGGCCGGGTATGGAATTTTACTGTTGGCCTGCCGAACTTTTACCGCCCGGGAGTCAGCAGGTACCGGATGAAACAGGTAATTATGAGTCCTGACGAGAAATCTATTGTGGTTGTGGTAGAGAAAATTACCGATTTACCGAACAGTAAATCGATCGAATACATGGTAGAGACGGTGAAGGTGTTCTAACCGGGTTTGGTCCATTCTGGACAAAGTATACCCATACCTACTACTATGGCACCCATGGCAGAAAAAATAACTCCCCGAAGTACCAGTTACAGCGACTGGTACATTGACATTGTTACTCAGGCAAAACTTGCGGATTACAGTCCCGTAAAGGGATCCATGGTTATTCGTCCCAGAGGCTACGCTTTGTGGGAAAAAATCCAGGGAACTCTGGATCGAATGTTCAAGGAAACTGGGCATTCGAATGCGTATTTTCCCCTTCTTATTCCCCAGGGATTCCTGCAGAAGGAGGCAGAACACGTTGAGGGTTTTGCCCCCGAGTTGGCAGTGGTTACCCACGGTGGGGGGGCTGAACTGGACGAACCCCTGGTAATCCGGCCCACCAGCGAGACAATTATTTGGGCCATGTACAAAAAATGGATTCAAAGTTACCGGGATCTTCCCCTGCTCATTAATCAATGGGCAAATGTTGTAAGGTGGGAAAAGCGGACCCGACTATTCTTGCGGACTACCGAGTTTCTTTGGCAGGAAGGTCATACCGCCCACTCGACCAAAGAGGAAGCGGTAGAAGAGACCAAGCGCATGCTCGATGTATACCGCACCTTTGCCGAAGAGTACATGGCAGTTCCGGTGCTCACCGGTGTGAAGAGTGAAAGCGAGAAATTCGCCGGTGCGGTGGACACCTACGCCATAGAAGCCCTTATGCAGGATAAAAAAGCCCTGCAGGCCGGAACCAGCCATTTCCTTGGTCAAAACTTCGCAAAGGCATTCGATGTTACCTTCCAGAACAAGGAGGGGGGCCTCGATCATGTTTGGGCAACCAGCTGGGGGGTTTCTACCCGGCTCATTGGCGCGCTCATTATGGCTCATAGTGACGACAACGGCCTCGTTCTTCCTCCCCGGCTTGCTCCGACTCAGGCGGTTGTTGTTCCGATTTTTAAGACTTCCAACAAAGAGCAGGTGCTGGACTACGCCAACGGAATTTTTCAGGAAATCCGCAAGACTCTGGGAACCGAATTTAATCGGGTAATTCTGGATGATGATGAAGCGAATAGTCCGGGTTGGAAGTTTGCTGAATGGGAAATGGTGGGTGTTCCGGTTCGTGTGGAACTGGGACCCCGGGATATGGAAAACAAAAAGGTTGTTCTTGTTCGGCGTGACACCAGGGAAAAAGAGTTTGTTGATGCTTCCGCCGCTCCTGCAAGAATCAAGGAGCTTCTGGAAGAAATACAGCAGAATCTGTACCAGAAAGCCCTGGCATTTCGTCAGGAGAATACCTTTGCTGCAAATACCTACGATGAGTTTAAGGCATACTTTGACGGGGAGGGCGGTGGTGGATTTGTAACCGCACCCTGGAACGGTGATGCGGGAATTGAAGCAAAAATTAAGGAAGAGACCAAGGCTACCATTAGGGTGCTGCCCTTCGGAAATGAAGAGCAGGCCTTGGGGAAGACCTGCATATTCTCTGGTGAGCCGGCAAAATACCTGGCGGTGTTTGCAAAGGCCTACTAGGTCTGTATGTCCTGAAAATTCATTGCCGCCTCGTACGCCCGTTCATCAATGGGGTAAAATTGAATGAGCACAATCCCCCCAATGAGAACAGCGGCGGGGATTGGTCCTACAATGAGGCGAATTGCAAAAATAGCTTCGGGGGTCTGGGCAACTTCGGGAACATAGTTTGCCGCTGCCAGAATAAATCCCATAAGAGCTGTTGCTGCTGACTGACCGAGTTTTGCCATGAAGGTCCAGATTCCGTAGTACGCCCCTTCCCGCCGTTTTCCCGTTTGTTTTGCTTCCAGTTCAATAGCATCGGGAAGCATGGCAAAGGGCGGAACATACCCGAAACCAATTCCAATTCCTGTTACCGCCATCATTATGAGGGTGTAGGTT
>SKVS01000129.1 GCA_007129335.1 Spirochaetaceae bacterium | reverse complement strand
ATTATAAAAAACTGAGTCTTCGGGCTGGTCAGAATCCCGGATCCACCCGGGTTGAGCTGACCGATCTTCTTGGTGTTCGCATTGTTTGCCCTTTCATGGAGGATCTGGAACTGGTTGAACGGCTCCTCCACGAGCAATACACCCTCACCGAAAGGGAGAAGAAGGGTGCTGAGTTTTCCTTCAAGGAGTTTGGCTACGAATCGGTGCACTTCCTGTGCGAATTCCCCCATGAAATCCGCGATAGTTTTCATTTACCGAAAGACACAGTTTTTGAGATTCAGCTGCGTACCATTCTCCAGGATGCCTGGGCCGAGGTGGAGCACGAGTTGGTTTATAAGAGCGAGTATACCGCCTTCGATGAACCCCTGCGCCGGAAACTAGCTGCTTTGAATGCAAACCTTTCTCTGGCTGATATGATTTTCCATGAAATCCGGGTTTTTCAGAGGGAGTTGCAAAGGCAAATCAGAAAACGGCGGGAATCTTTTGTAGAAATGGTACAGGACTGCCTCGATGATTCAGCCGATGCCCCGGCCCATTGTCTCGGTGCAGATCAGCCTTTCATCCCGAATGAAAGGGAACCGGAGTTAAACGACCAGGGAATTCTTGCGGAAATCGCAGATATTCCCTCTTCGGGGAACCCCCAGGATAACCTCCTTCTCCGCGCCCTGTATGCCCACAACCGGCACCAGTACCGCTCAGCCATAGAGTTGTACACCCGGCTTCTGGATGAGGATCCCCGGCAAGCTGTTATTCCCATAGTACTAATTCATCGGGGAATGGCGTATTTTTCCCTTGGGGAGTATGATTTGGCCCATAGGGATTTTGAAAATGCGGTTCAAACAGGGACCGACTTGAAAAAGGCCTACCACTATAGGGGTATGTCCTTTGCCCATCGGGGGAATGATCAAGCTGCCCTGGATGATTTTTCTGCTTCCCTTGCTTACGATGATTCCCAGTTCGATGTCCTTCTGAGCCGGGGGCAAATATTCTTTCGGATCGGCAATTTCCAGGATGCCCTAAGGGATTGTGATGCTGCATTGAAAATTGACCCCCAATCTTCCCAGGCACATCGTTTTCATGACATGCTGACCAGGCAGCTGGGATTATAACAATCGGAAGCAATTTCAACCGGTATAGAAATTACTTCATCTGTAAGTGGTTCTTTTCAGAAAGAACCACTGAAAAAGGTTCCCGAGCAAGTCGGGAATTGTGAGAGGCTGCCTTCTGAAAGGTTTTCTTGTAAGATCTGGCCTGGCAACAGCCTGGGTAACCATGCTTAACGGGTTTTCCCTCTGCTGAGAACTGAACCGAAAAGGATTAACTATGAAGTTGTTTGCAAGCGATAATTCGGCTCCGGCCTGCCCGGAGGTACTTGAAGCTCTTGAGAGGGTAAACACAGGTCATGTGTTTTCCTATGGTACGGATATGGTCACCAGCCAGGCTCATGAGGATCTTTCCCGGCTTTTTGCTATTGCCCCGGAGGAAATGATCGTTGCGCTGGTACCTAACGGTACAGGAGCTAATGTTATTGGTCTTTCCACATTTCTACGCCAGTGGGATGGGGTAATTGCTGGTCCAGAAAGCCATATAACCGAAGATGAATGCGGGGCTCTGGAAGGTTTGCGGGGAATAAAAATATACCATGTGCCGGATCAGATGGGCAAAATACACCCTTCGGACATTCTGCCGTTCACGGGTTGGGATCAGAACATACACCGGAATAATCCCCGGGCTGTAAGCCTTACCCAGGCAACAGAATTAGGTACGGTCTATTCCCCTGAAGAAATTGCCGAACTGGGAAAGGTTGCTGCTGCCAACTCAATGATTCTCCACCTCGATGGAGCAAGACTTGCAAACGCTGTTGTTGCCTGGTGCTTACTATCGGAGAATGCCCAGCCTGCTGCTTCTGAGCCCGATAGGGATTCTGCTTTTAGAGTATTGCGGGAAATGACCATTGACGCAGGGGTGGGCGTACTTGCCCTTGGTGCAACGAAAAACGGAGGCCTTTCCTGCGATGGGCTCATAATTTTTCCCCGCAATCTCCCTGCCTGGGCCCTCATGGGGGATCAGGCTCCATGGAATACCCTACGCCTCAGAGTGCAAAGGAGTCAGAAACAGGCCCTTGGGCTATTATCAAAATACCGTTATGCCTCGGCTCAAATTTCTGCACTGTTTTCTTCGGATGTCTGGATCCGGAATGCAGCCCATGCCAATAACTGTGCTCAAAGACTCGCCCAGGGCATTCAGGCCCTGGCTTCAGAGGTTGGCGATGATCTTCTTTCCCTGGTGTATCCTGTTCAGGCAAATGGATTGTGGGTTCGTCTTCCCGGGGAGTGGGTTAAAGAGCTTCAAGAGAGTTTTGGATTCTATGTTTGGACTCCCGAAAATCCGCAGAAGAAAGGGCTTCCGATTATCCGTCTTATGACCAGCTGGGATACGTCTGAAGAGTCGGTGGATGCATTGGTCCATACCTTGGGAAGCATTGCCAGGAAAGGCTGAGTTGAAGGAATACTCTCCAGTGTTCCCAGGGGTGGACTACTGGAGTTCTTCGGGGCGGCGTTCCGGAATTGTCCGAATTTCCTCACCCGATTTTGCAAACTCCGGGCTCAGGAATAATCCACAAAAGCAATGCCCATATTCTTGCTGATCCGGCCTTACGTAATCGCAGGGACAAATGATATCCTTGTCGATTTCCCGGCTTCCGTCTCCGTCTCTGCATGGGCAGAGGAAGTAACCGAACCGGTTGTAGTTTACCGCCAGCCCTTCCTCGATTTTTTTGCGGAATTCTGTGTCTGGATTAGGTACCCAACCCTGTTTCTGGCTTACCTTTTGTACAAACAGGGCTGCATCATCAGGATTCTTTTCTTTCATACTCTGTTCCTGGGTTCTTTACTGACTCAGACCGAGGGATTGGGCCCACCGTTCTTCCGTAAAACCGGATAGTGCTTCTTTCTGATCAATAACCAGGAGAGGGAAAACGGGAATATTACCAAACTGCTCTTTTAGTTCGGCTTTCATTTGTCTTTTATCTTCAACGGGAATGCGATCCATGAACAGATACTCGTAGGTAAATCCATTTGATTCCAGGTATCGCATGGCTTTTTCGCAAAATGCGCATGTCGATAAGGCGTAGACCCTGATTTGAGGTGTGTTTTTTTCCCCTTCCACTTTATGGTACTGAGCCGAGTCAATTTGTCTCATTCTGCTTCTCCTTATCATTCTTCATTTTTCTCATTCATTTCTGTAATTCATTCTGTAATTCATATCTCTATACGTATGGAAAATTGTTCTTTCAACCGGGTATGTCATGGTAGTTTCCAAGGATCTATTCCCCATTGTAATCCGTATATTGAGCAAGTTGAAGTTCCAATTCTTCTAATCGCTGCCGCAGAGATTCCAGGCTCTTTTCAATTCGTTTCTTTTCCTGTTCCAGTTTCTTTACCGGGTCGGGGGTTTTGGCAGGTTCCCTGTTTTTCAGTGCTTGTTTTACCTGATCGGTGCTCGCACCCTGCTGAAAGGCTTCAATAGCTTCAAGGCGGGCCTGGGCATTTCTGACTCCAGCCAAGGTTTTCATGTTTTCGTATCCCAGATCGGGGGGAAGATCCATTGCCTTCATTTTCATGATGGTGCTGGCGGTTTGACGGGGCATTCTGAGAACCCGTTCAACAAAATCTTCAAATCTGGCTCCATGGCGGCGGCAAAGTTTTTCTGCCTCCATGAGGGCCTGACCAAAATCCTTCATGAGTTCACCGTTAATTCTCATGAATTGATCCCGGATTTTATCTGCCAGGTCTCGCAGTTCATCTACGGTAATAACAGTGTTGGTATATATTCCTTTTTCCTCGGCTTTAACCAGGAGGTCATGAAAAATACTGCGGAACTCAACCGTATGTGCCCGGCTGCTTATGGGGCCGGTTGCACCCTTTCGGCTCGTGCTGAAATGAACATGGTGGGCAAATTCATGAATTGCTGTATACATGAGACTGTTATCATCGGAGAAATTTTTGTTATGGATAATTATTTCCCGCTCTTCGGGTTTGTATAGTCCATGGACTTTCTTACTTTCCTTTCCCGAGAAAATCACCTGGAACTCTTCAATATCATGCTCTAGGTCCTGATTCAACAGAAGAAGCTTTTCTTTTACCTGGTCTTGATTCATATGGACGCTACTATACCGAATTCTGAGCACTCCTACAATCGTGGGAAGCCGAGTAAAAGCAGCATCTTGTATTGCCCTGCGTGTGCCCTGTCGTGGGAAAGACAAAGGCGATTTTCCTTTTCAATGGGGAAATGATGAACTCCCGGGGTAAAGTGGTATTGTACAGGGAAAATTTGGTGTATGCTTGAATCTATGGCAAATTCAGCGAAGGTGAAAAAACAGGTTCTCCTGGCGATGGCAGGTGCGTTCGGCGGAGCTGCATTCGCAGGAATAGTGTTTTCTGGTCCGCTCATGTACATTTTTGGCGGCATTTTTGCTCTGACAGGTTTCATTGTTGGTGCTAATGTACCAACAGGAAAAACCGAAAACTTGGTTGATTCAACAAAACTGATTCGAATGACCGATCAGGCTCGTATGAATCAGGAACAGCAAATCCGTCAAACCCTTGAGCTTATCCAGAAACAACGAGCCGCCATGGAGACCCTGGTTTTCCGCATTTCTGAGGATACCCTGCGAACCCAGGGAGATGGCATTCTCCGGGTTTATCAGTCCTTTGCCCGGGCTGTACAGGAAGATCCCAAGGATGCCCGGCCCGTTCGGAGATTTTTGAACTACTATGGTGAAACCGGGCTTGAGATCCTGAAACGGTATCATCAGCTTAACCAATTACCCAGGACCGAGCAAACCCTGGAAGTTCGGGAATCCCTTACCCGCATAAGCCAAAGCCTTACCGAACTCAAGGGTGCTTTTGAACTCCAGCTCCAAAAACTTATGGACAATGATCTGTTGGAGCTGGATACCGAACTAACCGTGCTGGAGAAAACTATTGCCCTGGAAGGCTTGAAGAAGCCGGACATTGTTGCCCTGGATGAAAATGAACCGGTTGTGGAGAATCCCCCAGAAAGTAAGAAAAATGAATAACCAAGTACTGCGGGAACAGGTGCTGGCCAAACTTGCAGCCCATGGCAGACTGGATCCGGAAGAGAGGGCTGCTTTAACCCAGCTGCCTGAAACTGAGGCAGATCTCCTGTCCCAAATTGCTGATCGTTTAGCGTATTCTTCCCAATACTGCTTTGACCCAGAAGATCCCATGCAGGAACAGTCCCGCATGGTAATAGAGGCTACTCCAGTTGGTATTTGCATAACCAACGAAGTTGGCGACTATGAATACGTGAATCCTGCTTATTGTACCTATTACGGGTACACATCAGGGGACTTATTGGGTCAGTCCTTTCTTACTGTAGTGCCCCCTGAACTCAAAAACGAGCTTGCAAACCTTCATTCCGCCTTCATCCAGGGGCAAAAGGAAATTCGGGGAGAGTGGAAGGTTCTGCACCGCAATGGGCAAACCCTCGATGTCATTGCCGATGCTGTACGTATTTTGGGCAGGGATGGCAGGCCGCGGAAGGTTACCATTATCCAGGATATTAGTCAGCGCAAGGCTTTCGAGCAAAAGTTGAAGGACGAGGTTCTGGCAAGGGAGTCTTTGGAAAAACTCAGGGATAAGGTAGAAGCAATGATCCGTCACGATCTGCGTAATCCTCTGTCCGGCATAATGGGTTCATGCCAGTACCTGCTCATGATGAAGGAAGATCTGGACCCGGAAGTTCTGGAAATGGTACAGCTCATGTATTTAAGCGCTCAAAAGCTCAATGGCTTGCTCCATACTACGGTTGATTTGGTTAAACTGGAACAGGGAAGCTATGAAATTGAGAAAAAAGCCGTTGATGTGGCTCCCTTTCTTGTCCACTCGATCCAGGAGTCAGAATTCTTTGCTGATTCCAGAAATATCCGAATCCTTCTCCGGTGCAGGGGTATTGAGCTACATGGTAAAGAACCGATCATGTTGGAGGTTCATACCACCCTCTTTCAAACCATGCTCTCTAACCTGGTCAGAAATGCAATAGAGGCTTCTGAGGAAGGGGATACCATTACCATAGATACACAACCGGAAAAGCAGAATGATGTACCGGGTTACGGGTTTCATTTTCATAATACCGGAGTAATTCCCGAATCCTTTCGTCACGTTTTTCTGGAGAAAACGGTAAAGAGTACTAAAGCAAATGGAACAGGTCTGGGTAGTTATATTATTGGATTGGTAGTAAGGGCTCACAAGGGGGTGGTTTCCTTTGAATCTGCTCCCCAAACAGGTACGACAATTCATGTATGGTTCCCCCAGGTTCAACTATAGGAGAGTGTACAGTATGGTGGAATACTATATTCTGGAAACTGCTGATGGTTGGTTGTTCAAACAACCGGGATTTATTCAACCCATTACCAGGTTTAAAAGCCGCAAGGAAGCTTTGGAATACGTTCGCAGGCT
>SKVS01000095.1 GCA_007129335.1 Spirochaetaceae bacterium | reverse complement strand
TGTTCCAAAAGGGCTTTTTCGGATTTTTCCGCTGTTACATCCCGAATAAGGGATACGCATCCGGAGAATCGGTTTACCCTGTCCCGGGAAATAAAACTGCGATCCAGCAGGGGTACCATGGTTATAGCAAAAAACCGTTTCTGATTTCCCTGTTCATGCTCAATATCAAACTCTGCATACTCAGGGTGGAGTAACCCGTGATGCCAGCGGGGATAGTTCTGGGAAATAATTTCCTGGGCCCTGGAATACCAAAAGCTTGCCCGGGAATGTTCCTGCCGCGCCGATTCTCCGGTGAGGAACTGAAAGAACCATCTGCTGTAGGGATTCAGGTCTACAATGTTACCAGCTGACGAGCTGACAAGAATCCCTTCCTGTATTTCATTGAATACCTTATCCCTTGCCACTGGAGGAAGGGAAAACATTTCGTACTTGAAAAGAGACCAGGCAATAATGAGTGCTCCGGGGATATAGAGGATGCTCATATCCGTAGGAATAAAGCCCGAGGCCTTCAACCACAGAAGTATGGAGGTAATGGCAAATCCCAAGGCCATGAGCCGTGCCTGGTAATGGAAAGAACCGCTCAACCGGGCAACCAGGAGCAATACTATTGAACCTATCATGAGCAGGAATGAATGAAATACCACAAGCATACCCAGGGGTGTGCTTCTTATAATTAATTGGACTACCCCATTGTGCTCAACGAAATCAATGGATTCCCGAAGAATCATTTGCAGCCCCGGATTGAACAGGAAAAATAAACCGGCAACCGGTGCAATCAGAAATACCGGAAGTACTTTCAACCAGGTCCTGCTGTAGCCTCCAAAGACCAGAGCCAAATACACTGCGGAAACCGGGCCAAAAAAGTTCCCGATTTGAGCTATATTCCGCCATAAGAGCTTTCCTCCCTGGGAAGAGGAAACAATTTCGAAAAAGGAAGCCAGGGAAAAAATAAAACTAAGAAAACTCATGAGGGCAAAGGCTCGGGCACCAACCACCCGGCGCTTTCCCAGGGCGTACAGTACCAGGGAGAAATTTATTACAACCGCGAGGCTTATCAGGGACAGGTTGGCAAACATCGGACCCATGTAATAACCATAGAGAAATGTGGGTACCCGGTCAATGCTGTATAGAACATTGTAAAAAAAGTATTCCCCCCACTATGAATGGGGGGTATGTTGTTTCTGAAACCCCAGATGTTGTGTGTTTTACAGGCTACCGTACACTCTCTACTGGTCAGCATGGGTTCGACAGGAAAAATCCTTGAGAGTCTACCCCCGACTTACCATGGCCTTATGGAGAACCGCTAAATAGTAATGTACTGCTGGATCCTGAATTGCCTTGCTTTTGTTTGCCTGATTTTGCTGTTGGTTTCTTGAACCCTCTTCAAGTGAAGTACTGGTGGATTCGGGAGCAAAAGAATCAGGCAGGGCAGCCTTGGCAAGGGTCCGGAACATTTCCAGGGCCTGATCCTGCTGCTTGTGGTTTGCCAGGTATACTGCCCGCTCAAAGTCACGCAGGGTTTTCCGTTTCAGGGTCCACAAAGGTTTGGAGTCGCAGTCAAAAACTTCAAATAATTGAACGGGTGTTGATTTTCCCTTTATGAAAAACGAACCCAGGTCTCGCAGGGAAAAATCAGTATTGTTACCCAGAGGATTGCGGATCTGTTCGCTAATAATGATGCCTGAATTAAAGATTTTTGTTAACTCCTGAATTCTGCTGGTAAGATTGACCGATTGACTCACTACTGTACCGTCCATTCGGGACTCTTCGCCCAAAGTACCGAGGGTGACATCTCCCGAGTGAATGGCAATGCCGTATTGAATTGGCATACCTGTCAGAATTTTTACCCGCCTGTTTACCTTCTGTACGGTTTTTTGAATTTCTATGGCTACATTAACGGCATTGGGTGGTCCCTGGGGGAATAGTGCCAGTATGCCCTCACCCATGTAATGATCAATGTATCCCCGGTGCTCCCGGATAATAGGGACTACCGAAGACATGAGGGAGTTCAGTACCTGGAACATTTCCTTTGCGGTCAGCTTGTCGGAGAGGGCAGTAAAATTCTGAATATTTCCCGACATTATGGTCATGGGCAGCTGCCGGCAGTCACCCAGTTGGACCTGGGTAATATCTTCCCTTTGAAGGTGGGCCAGAAATTCCTGGGGTATGAACCGGACCATTGCCTGGTTGACCCGGGTAAGGTGTCGGCTCAGCTCCTCGGTTGATTCCATGGCTGCGGTTGCCCGGGAAATGAGGATGAGAGATTGGCAGAAAACAAAGACCATAATGCCCAGGGGTACCAGGGAGGGGAGGAAAAGCAGATTATTTGCCCGGGCAATATCCAGAATCATGGTAGTAAAAACCGCCAGGAAACCGAGCATGAGCAGTTTGGCGTGAGGTCTTTGTTTAAATGTTGCCACAACAAGGTGCACCGAGAGAAACAGAGCAAGGGCTACGGCAAATAATTGGTATGCCACAAGAAGGCGGCCGAAAATCCAAGTGGGATACCCCACAATGGCAATGGAATACAGGGCTGAGACAAACAGGGAAATCCATATGACAACCCTGTTGCCCCGGTAGGGAAAGAGCAGGCTCAAATAAGTTACAAAAGGCGGTACCAGAAAGGTAAAGGTGAGGAAATTAATTCTTACCATCCAGGTAAAACTAATGTCCGGGAGGAGGAAGCTCAGGGGCATGTCGTCCTGGGCTAGAATTCGCAGGGCCAGTATGGAACAGATAAGCCCGAACATGAGGGCGGGAATTTCGGTTTTCCGATACAGGTAGGTAAAGATATGGTAGAGGCTCATAATGAGGAAAAGACCCATCATGAAGAAGCTGCTTGCCATACTAAAAGCATTTACCTTTGCTGCCTGCTCCAGGGTAGAGAGGGTCATGGTAGAAGCGAGTCCTGAGGTTGTGTCATGAAAATTACTCACCTCGACTGTGAGTACATGGATACCCTGGGAACTCCCCTTTTCCAGGGCTGCGGGGGGAATGGGAATAGTATCGCTTATCCAGATCGGGTCGCTGTTTTGCCGCCGTGTTCCGGGGTTGCCCAGCTGGGCAATGGGTTCTCCGTTCCAGTAAAAACGGGCTGCTGTTGCTACCCTGCCGGTTCGAAGAGCAAGGAGGGGGACTTCTGGTGGCAGTTCCATGATCAACTGGTAGGTTGCAAATCCATCAATTGGAAAAGGATTTCCCTGGGGATCGGTATAGGTGGTCCAGGGAGTACGAATTGAAACGCCTGTTAGGGTTATCGGGCTGCCCAGGATTTGTGTAGAGGGAAGGGTCTGGAGGTAGCTGCCCCAGGTGAAGGTCCAGCCGTGGTGGAGCTGGACGAATCCCCCATTTTCGGGCTTCCAATCCTGAAGAATGACCGGGTGTCCCGGTTCGGGAACCTCATACTGGTAGGTTCTGCTGTCAATGGAGGGAAAAAGGGTGGGTAAAAACGTTGTGGCGGTAACAATATACACTGCTGCGGCTACCAGGAGCAGGAAAAAAACACTGGGGATAGTAAACATCCCCGGGTTTTTCAGCGACCAGCCGGTTGTGGATTCTCCAGAGTTTTCCATGTGCTGATTATAGAATGAAATAGATGTTTTGAGAAACCTTTTTTACTTTTGCCGCATTTGCCCCTCTAAGGATACCCGCCGCCCCGGTAAGCCCTTTATCTGCGAAGCTCCAGTATTTCCCGAATATCCTTACTGTCGATTTGTTTTTCTTCACCAATATGGTTGTCGTTTAGTTTGGCAGACACCTCTTCGGGTGCATTTTCTATTCCGGGGTAATCTCTGAATCGGGTGCCTATTCCCAGGGATTCGAAGAAAAGTACAGTCCGGGCAATTGCCTCATCGATCAGTACCTGGTCATCCCCCTGATACAGACCCCAGACGTTTTTTGCATACAGCAAAAGTTTTGCAGATTTGGCTTGTTTCTGATGTTCCAAGACCCCTGGGAGCACTATTGCGAGGGTTCTTCCGTGATCAATTCCGTATAAAGCTGTCAGTTCGTGCCCAATTTTGTGACTGGCCCAGTCCTGTATGGTGCCAAGTCCAATGAGTCCGTTCAGGGCCATGGTGCAGGCCCACATAATGTTGGCCCGCAGGTCGTAGTCCCGGGGAGCTTTCAGGACCCTGGGTCCTTCGGTTATGAGTGTTTTCAGAATGCCCTCGGCCATACGGTCCTGAATAGGGGTATTGTTTTCCCGGGTGAGATACTGTTCTACAACGTGGACAAAGGCATCGGCAATACCGTTGGCTGTTTGCCTTTCGGAAAGGCTAAAGGTAGTTTCCGGATCAAGTATGCTGAATTGGGGGTAAAAATGGCGGCTTGCAAATCCCCGTTTTTCCTTTTGGGAACGCCAGGAAATTACCGAGTTGGCATTCATTTCGGATCCTGTAGCCGGCAGGGTAAGAACTGCACCGATGGGCAGGGCACCCTGGATTTTAACCTCCCCGGTAATGAGATCCCAGGGCTGGTGTGTTTCAAGGATTTCGGGCTTGTTTTTCTGGATCCAGGCTGCAGCTCCAATAAATTTCGCTGCATCGAGCACACTTCCTCCGCCCACCGAGAGAACGAAGGTCCGGCTTGTTCGATGAATTTCTTCCAGGCTTTTCAGACAGGTCTCGTAATCGGGGTTAGCTTCGATTCCACCAAAACTTACAAGATCATATCCCTTCAGGGCCTCATGAACCTGTTCCCAGACTCCATTTTGCTTAATGGAGCCTCCTCCGTATAGCAGAATGACTTTTTCGTCCCGGGGAATGAGGGCTGACAACCGGGATATGGTGCCTTTGCCAAATTCTAAACGGGTTGGATTCTGATAGGTAAAATTATTCATGGGATTTTCCTTTCTTTGCCAAATATACCTTTGGCGTATATAATGGGGGTATGAAATACCAAAACGATCTCTCAATCGCCCAGAGTGTGACACCCCGGGAAATCACCAGTATAGCACAAAAGCTCGGTGTTCCGGAGGACAGACTCTACAAAATTGGTCCCCACATGGCCAAGATACTACCTGAATCCAGTGGGGAAAAGTCAAATACTCCCCGGTCAAAGGGGAAGGGTAAGCTGGTTTTGGTTACAGCCATGAACCCAACGAAAGCCGGAGAAGGCAAAACCACCGTCACGGTTGGACTGGGGGATGCCCTGGCAATGCTGGGGAAAAATGTTGCAATTACCCTGCGGGAACCTTCTATGGGTCCTGTTTTTGGAATTAAAGGAGGGGCTGCGGGCGGCGGCTGGAGCCAGGTCGTTCCCATGGAGGATTTGAACCTCCACTTTACCGGTGACATTCATGCAGTTACCTCAGCCCACAACCTGCTTACTGCCCTTGCTGATAACCATCTCTACCGTCGTCTGGAGCCCCGTTTGCTCGGGGATAAAATGACCTGGCACCGGGTTCTTGACATGAATGACCGCGCCCTTCGTTCGGTAGTTCTGGGAGCAGGAAATGACAGCGGAGCTATACGGCTGAGCGGTTTTTCCATTACTGCTGCCAGTGAGGTCATGGCAATTCTTTGCCTTGCCAAGGACGGACAGGACCTGAAGGAGCGATTAGGAAATATAATACTCGGTACCGGAGAGAAGGGTCAGCTCATTCGAGCCCGGGACATAGGCGCTCAGGGTGCTCTGGCTGTTGTGCTTCATAAAGCCCAGTATCCCAACCTGGTACAAACCCTGGCTGGCACCCCTGTGCTGGTTCACGGCGGGCCCTTTGCGAATATTGCCCACGGAACCAACAGTATCATTGCTGACAAGATAGCCATGGACCTGGCAGATGTAGTGGTAACAGAAGCGGGTTTTGGTGCTGATCTGGGTGCTCAGAAGTTCCTCGATTTGGTTGGGCCAATGGGAAATGTCCGACCCGATGCAACGGTTGTGGTTACCACTGTCCGGGCCCTGAAACACCATGGGGGAGGAGAGCAGGATCCCGAATGCCTGAAAAAAGGAATGGCGAATATATTGGGCCATTTGGAAAACCTGCGTACCGTGTATCATGTTGAGCCAGTTGCCGCTGTGAACCGGTTTCCTCAGGATACCGAAGATGAGCTGGATTTTGTGGTAAAAGCCATTCGAGACCATGGTTATAAGGCCCAGGTTGCCCAGGTCTGGGCTGAAGGTGGAAAGGGTGGTCAGGATCTGGCTCGGGAAATTCTGTCTATTTTAGATGAGGTTGACCAGCCAGCCAGTACCACCGATCCTGCTGCCTGGCACCATGGGGCAAAACCCGGACTGACCATTCGAGAATCCATTGAGGCTATAGCTACCAGGGTTTACGGTGCCGATTCGGTACAGTTTGCATCCACCGCCCTGACAAAAATGAAAAAATTCGCAGACCAGGGAATTGACCGGCTTCCTGTCTGTATTGCCAAGACCCAGTATTCCTTCAGCGCTGACCCGAATCTCTTGGGCAGACCTCGGGGATTTGAGTTCCCGGTACGGGATCTGAGTGTGTCTGGTGGTGCGGGCTTCGTTGTGGCATACGGCGGAGATATCATGACCATGCC
>SKVS01000265.1 GCA_007129335.1 Spirochaetaceae bacterium | reverse complement strand
GGGATAAACGCTTTGATTCTATCTTGAACCGCTCTGCAGGTTCCTGGGGAAGGTTTTTCTCGAGGAATCGTTTTTCCAGTTCCTTAATACCCGTGGGATCTTCATCGTCCTTCCCCAGTTCTCGGTGCATTTCTTTGATTTGTTCATTTATGAAATATTCTTTCTGACTGTCCTCCATGCGTTTTTTAACTTTGTCCGCTATGGATTTTCTTAGATCCCAAACTTCCTTTTCGGTTTGTAAGAGAATAGCTGTTTGTTCCAGCCGTTGTTTTGTATTGGTTTCCAGGAAAATGGGCAGTTTCTCGGTATAAGGTGAGTTCAGGGAGCTTCCTAGCAAATCAATGGTTCCATTTGGTGACTGATGTTCTTTTACCTTTGAAACCAGCTCCTTAGGCAGCCGTTTGTTAACTTTGGAATACAGTTCAAAATCTTCTTTCAGGGTTCGAAGCAGTCCGGGAATAGGATCCGAGAGGGTATTATCTTCAATAACAGGCTCGGTCTCCACGAGGATTTTTCCGTTTTCCTGGTGCAGGGCCTTGGGATAAACCCTTCTCAGGCCTTCTACCAGTATTCGGCTGGTGTTATTGGGCAGCTTCATTACCTGGACCAGTCGTGCTTCAGTTGCAACTGGATAAATGTGGGAGAAATCCAGTTCATCCAGGTCTTTATCGTGATATCCAATGACCAGTTTTCTGTTTCCAGCCATGGATTCATCGATAGTTTTTTGTCCCTGGGGTTTCATAATGTAAAGGGGGAGGGTGGAACCGGGAAAAAGAATAACATCGCTGACGGGAAGGAAGGGGAGGTTGGTCTGTTGTTCCTCTTCGGTTTTGTTTCCCTGTTTCGCATCTTTCTGGAAACGGTCTAAAATACCCATAGGGTCAAAATCCTTGTCGTTTGATCACCAGCTGACCGGGTATTTCCTTGGGTAAGGGAAGAACCGGCCTCAAATAAGTAACCTGGTGTGCTAATGCCAAATGTCGGGAGAAGTGAGGTGGAATGCCAGGAATGACCCCGGCACTTTTGCACCAATTCCCCTGAATGTTTCATGTCAGGCAGATTTTTGATTCAGCAATTGAATTTCTGGTTGATCTTCCTGAAGTATTACCTTTTCGGTAATAACCACTTTCTTTTGGCCATCCATGGAGGGGAGTTCGAACATGAGATCAATCATGACTTTTTCAACAATTGATCGAAGACCCCGGGCTCCTGTTTTGCGTTCAATTGCTAACCGGGCGATGGTTTCTATTGCATCTTCGGTAAATTCAATATCCACATCATCGAGTTTCAAGGAAGCCACATATTGTTTTACAATACTGTTCTTCGGTTCCACAAGTATGCGTGTAAGGTCTTCCTGGGACAGTTCGTTGAGAGCAACCTGAATAGGTAATCGTCCGACAAATTCGGGTATGAGACCGAACTTTACCAAGTCATCCGGGTGTATTTGCTGGTACAAGGCTGCAAGATCCTTATCCTTTGGTCCCCGTACCTGAGCGCCGAATCCCATGGGGTGCTGAGAAACCCGGTTTTCGATGATTTTATCTAATCCAACGAAGGCTCCTCCGCAGATGAACAAAATATTCTGAGTATTAATTTTGATCATTTCCTGGTTCGGGTGTTTTCTTCCTCCCTGAGGTGGTACCGAAGCAATTGTTCCTTCAATGATTTTTAGCAGAGCCTGCTGGACGCCTTCACCGGATACATCCCTGGTAATTGAAATGTTTTCCCCTTTTCGTCCTATTTTGTCTATTTCGTCGATGTAAACAATTCCGATTTCTGCTGCAGCAACATTTTGTCCCGAAGCTTGAAAAAGCTTTAACAGGATGTTTTCCACATCTTCGCCAACGTAGCCTGCTTCGGTGAGGGTTGTAGCATCGGCAATAGCAAAGGGAACCTTTAACTTTCGTGCCAGGGCCCGGGCGAGGAGGGTTTTCCCGCTGCCGGTTGGGCCGAGCATGAGAACATTGGATTTTTCAAGTTCGAGATCCTGGGTTTCGCTGAGCTCCTGTTGTTGGGTAACTCTTTTGTAATGGTTATAAACCGCTACTGAAAGGTAACGTTTTGCCTGATCCTGCCCCACGACATAATCATCCAGATAGGATTTTATTTCCTGGGGTGTAGGAACATCGCCGACCATTTCTGCAGAATTGGTAATTTGCTCTTCGTTCAGAATATTATTGCATACCCGCACACATTCGTCGCAAATGTAAACCCCGGGACCGGAAATAATTTTCCGAACATGATCTGCTGGTTTACCGCAAAAGGTGCAGGATTTATTATGCTCACCTCTTTTGTTCATTCATTTCCCTCTTTAAGATGGTATCTACAATACCATAGCTTACACTTTCCTGTGCGTCCATAAAATAGTCCCGTTCCAGATCCCGGGCTACATCTTCGTCGGTTTTACCCGAATGTTTGGCAATAATGGAAATCAGCAGTTTTTTTAAGCGTACAATTTCCTTAGCCTGTATACCGATGTCGCTTGCCTGGCCTTGTGCACCGCCCCAAGGTTGATGTATGAGAACCCGTGAGGAGGGAAGGATGAATCTTTTCCCCGGTGTTCCCCCGGCCAGGAGAACCGCGGCCATACTGGCAGCCTGTCCAATACAGATTGTTTGCACATCCGGTCTGATGTACTGGATGGTATCGTAAATTGCCAAGCCGGCGGTAACGGATCCTCCCGGAGAGTTGATGTAGAGGCTTATGTCTTTTTCCGGGTCTACAGACTCGCAAAAGAGAAGCTGGGCCACAACCAGATCGGCATTCATATCATGAATCTCTCCATCGAGAAAAATGATACGGTCTTTTAATAATCGGGAGAAAATATCGTAGGATCGTTCTCCAATGCCCGTTTGTTCTACTACGATTGGTACGAGATTGCTATTCTTTACATTCATGGGTTTCTCCTAAACCTTGGGGAATAAGACAGCCCTCCTGGACGGAGGGCTGGCGGGCACACCTGCGGCTTGTGGGGGTGTTTTTTCCACACCCGCCGGAAGTTGCCTTACCAGTGACCGGTAGAAAAAAACCGGTCAGGTCCGGCGTTCAATTTACCTATTCTGTTGCATAAGGTCCAGGTATTTTACCTTTTCACCCTTCTTTATGGTGTTCATTTCAAAAAGCTTATCAAAAAGTTTTCTTTCTTTGATGTCATTTTGAACATAGTCAATGAGGTTGTTTTTCTCGAAGTATTCCCGGGCTTCGGCATCGCTCATAGATGAACCCTTTGCCTGTTTGCTGATTTCTTCGGTAACTTCTTCATCACTGGCCTCAAGATTTTCTTCCTCTATGAGTTTTTGAATTATGAGTTGGCCTTTCAATCGTTTTTCTGCATCTGGACGCCATTCTTCAAAGAGTTGAGCCTGGCTCGAACCCTGTGCCTGGAGCAGTTGCATGATCATGGCTTCATTGCCCCCGAATTGTCGCAAGAAATTCTTCCAGTTTGCATGAAGCTCTGCATCTACCATGCTTTGAGGTACAACCAGGGGATTTTTTTCGACCAGTTGGTCAACCAGTGAATTGACCTTCTTGCTGCGAACCTGGCTTGCAGCACTATCTTCCAGCCGGGTCTGAATACTTTTTTTCAAATCAGCAAGGGTTTGGAATTCTTCATCGATGTCCTGAGCGAGTTCATCATCTAAATCGGGCAGTTCCTTAACCTTGATTTTTTTAACTGTAACCTTGACCAGGGTTGTTCTGTCCTCTTCTTCTTCGCCGGATTCCTTGTTTGTAATGATTTTCTCTTCTCCCACTTTCATGCCAACCAGGTCATCGTCCAGGTTGTATTGGTTGTAAGAGGATCCAAGGGTAATAGTAAGGTCAGTCTTCTCGGTTTCAGGAATTTCATTGCTCTGTTCATCAAGTTCGATGGTGTCGACAGTAACAATATTTCCTTTTTCAATAGCAATATCATTTTTTTCTACAACGAGGGCGTTTTGTTCCCGCAGGGATTCCAGTTCCCTATCCAGGTCTTCTTTTTCGATTTTAACCTGGGGTTCTTCTATGGTTAAACCCTTGGCGGTTTTTACTTCGACCTTGGGAAATATGTCGTACTTAACTGCATAGGAAAAATCCGAAGCAGGATCGAAGGCCAGTTCTCCATCCAGTTCGGGAGAAGCATAGCCAAGGGGTTTTTCCTCAATTTCATCAAACAGGGTTTTCAGGGTATCGTCGATCAGTTTCTGAGCTGTTTCCATTCTTAGACTTTCGCCGAACTTCGACTCCAAAATATTTACCGGTACCTTACCTGGACGAAATCCCTTAATATGGGCTTTTTTTGAATAGGTTTGAAGGAGGGTCTTGTATTCCCGGGCAGCAGATTCCTGCTCAATGGTTACTGAAAGCCTTACCGAAGAGTTTTCAAGGTGTTCGACCTTTTTTTCTTTTATCATATCCTAGTCTTCCTTCTTGTGGGTTGTGACATCTCCGGTCGGTGACACCGGGGCTTTCCGAAGATGAAAAAAAAGCGATCCGGCTTTACCAGATCGCTTATAAAAGAGAGCGGGAGACGAGATTCGAACTCGCGACATCCACCTTGGCAAGGTGGAGCTCTACCACTGAGCTACTCCCGCAAATCTGACGACCCGTAGGTCAAATACCGATTGCTGCGACTTGTGGGACCTTGCGAGAGAAGGGACTCGAACCCTTAAACCCGAAGGCACTAGATCCTAAGTCTAGCGTGTCTACCAATTTCACCACTCTCGCAGACTCGTGCGAGATAGTATCGGTTTTTCTCAAGACCGTCAATTCCCTTTTACAAAATCTTTTTACGGACTTACACAGAATTGCCGGTTTTGAGCCGTGAAGGGTTCGAACCTTCGACCCGCAGATTAAGAGTCTGCTGCTCTACCAGCTGAGCTAACGGCCCTAAAAAAAACGCGCCCGGCAGGACTCGAACCTGCGACCTTCGGATTCGAAGTCCGGCACTCTATCCAGCTGAGCTACGGACGCATTAGGGTGACCGACGGGACTCGAACCCGCAACAACCAGAACCACAATCTGGGGCTCTACCATTGAACTACGGTCACCAAGTAAGAGTCATTCTTTTACCCTATATGTCTGAATATGTCAAGATAATACGCCCATGAATCATTACATTCTGTCATTCTTCCCGGGTTCAAGTAGGGTAATGTCAAAAACCATTTTCCAGGGAATTTTCTTTCCTAAGAGATTTTTCCATGCCTCAGCCCTGAGTACTGCCTGTTCGGCGGGTTTCAGTAACTTCCGATATGCCTTGGCAAAAGGGGACCCAGGGGAAGTGCCCTCCTTCGGAAACCAGCGTTCAATATCTTCCTGGGAAATCCTTCTTTCAACGAGGAATTCGTATTGCTGGACTTCTTTCTGATAAAACCCCTTGGGTATGGTTTTTTGGGGGAATTCAAGAGATTCTTCGCAGGTTTCAATGAAGGACAGGAGTTCTGTCGAGAGGGTAGGGGTATGGTTTTTGTCCTGGTGCCGTTTAATGCTCCTGGAGAGACTGGCAGTGGCTCCGGGATTGAGATCGACGCTGCCCAGGATTCCTCCGGAATGTAAAACAGTGGCAAAGGAATGGGTTTCAGGGAAGCTTGGTGAAAAGAGTAATCCCCGTCCCAGTATCGCTTCAAATCTGATATCCTTGTTTTCCTTCCGGAATGATTCTATCTCCCCGTATATTTGGGGCCAGGCAGTCATATCCAGGAAACGGGTATGGTCCATGGCAATTTTTTGTACCTGGGGATGGGAAAAAATGCCAACCGTTAGCCCTTCCGGGCATGTTCTTAATACCGTCCACAGGAGAAAGAGGCCTTCGTTTCCCGGTATGAGTACCCTGTCGGACCTGCTGAGATTCAATTTATTCAACAGTTCTGTCTTCAATGTTATGAGGTGGTCGGGATGGATGGTATCGGTTCGTCTGATCCAGTTTTCTATTCCCTGGATTTCCGGACTGTAGGTTAGATGTTCAGCATTTTTTGATTCAGGGATGGTCCCTAGTTGAATTTCTCTTCTGTCCTGGACGAGTTTTCCCACAGATCGTTCCCAACCCAGGTCACCGGGCTGATAGAAGATCTTCCCTCTCAATGAGTCAGGGAGATAGTCCTGGGCAACCCAGTGTTCCGAGTAGGCGTGGGGGTACTTGTAACCCTCTCCATGGCCGAAACCCTGCTTGTCTCTGGCCGGATCCTTCAGGTGATTAGGTACATCCGTAGGTATTTCATCCAGTGTGTTAAGGGCATCAAAATAGCCCAGGGTAGAATTGCTCTTGGGAGCGCAGGAAAGGTAGAGGGCTGCCTGGGTGAGAAAGAACTGCCCTTCCGGCAGTCCCACCCGCTCAAAGGCTTGGGCAGCTGCTTCAACCACCCCCAGGGCATAGGGATCTGCCAATCCCACATCCTCGCTTGCACTAATGAGCATGCGCCGAAAAATAAACCGGGGAGACTCGCCGGATTTGATCATTCGAGCCATCCAGAACAGGGCGGCATCCGGGTCGCTGCCCCGAATACTTTTTATAAATGCCGAAATGGTATCGAAGTGGTAGTCCCCT
>SKVS01000344.1 GCA_007129335.1 Spirochaetaceae bacterium | reverse complement strand
TTATTGCAACCCATGACCGGTATCTTCTTTCAAGGGGGTGCACGAGTATCGTCTATTTGAAAAGCGGCCGGTGCGTGCCTCCTGATGGAGCATACAGATGATAGACGCTATTCGCCGCGGGCTTGAAGATTTTTTCAATTACAGGTATCTGCACGCTATCTGTGTAATGACAATCGCGCTTTCGGTTTTCGTTATAAGCGCGTTCGGGCTTTTTCTTGTAAATGCCGGGGAACTTATGGCATCGTGGAAAGAAGGGATACGCATTATCGCCTATCTCCAACCGGACACGCAGGAGGCCGAGCGCGCAGCTGTAATCGATGAAATCCGGGAGTATTTTTCATCTACCCAGGTGGGATCGTCCACCATGCCCCAAAAACGAAATCCCTGGAATTCCGAGCACGTAAAAAGTCTCTGGAAAGCCTTTGCTCCCCGGGTCATGTCTTTTTACATGGATCAAATTTCTGAGCACCAACGGGACCTAACAAATTCTGCAAGCGGTAGATTTGTAGCGGATTACCTTGCGGGATTTGCTGCTGCTGTTTCTCGAATGAATAAAATCCTGAAAGGATTAACCGTCAACCGGGAACAACTGCTCCATACCCTGGAACAGCGGGCCGGTTCGAGTGTGCTCGCAGAAGCCGCATATATTCTGTTAAGCCAGAACGGCGAGAGCGATGCCCATGAGATTATCCGGGTTTTAACCCTTGAGGCTGAGCAAAAAAACCTCAGCCTCAAGGAGGTTATGGAGTCCAAACCCGAGGTATGGCAGAAGGTATCCCAGCGGCTTAAAGCTGTAGCCCATAAGGATGCTCACGAATTTTTCAGCTCACCTGCACATTACAAGGGAATGGCGACTGAAAAAGCCCGGGCCTTGTCTGCTATGTGGACCCACGAAATGTCCGGATTGGCCGAGAACCTTGGACTGAATAAATAATCTTTGACAGAAAGATCCTGGCTTGCTCAGTGAGGCAATTACAAAACAACCTTTTCCAGAGCCTCGGGTGCAAGCCTTTTTAGTTTCATCCTGAAACTACCAATGATGAATGAAAGGAGTTTTACATGGAAATATTGGAATCCCTGAGTTACGATGATGTACTGTTACAACCCGGATATTCGGAAGTTCTGCCGGGTGACACCGATCTGAAGACAACCCTTTTCCCCGGGGTCACCTTAAACATCCCTGTCCTTTCGGCAGCAATGGATACGGTTACTGAGGACCGATTGGCTATTGCACTTGCCCTGGAAGGGGGGGTAGGGGTAATTCACCGGAACCTCACCCCAGAGAATCAGGCTGACCAGGTCTCCCGGGTTAAGCGGTATTTAAACTGGATCATTGAAAACCCTGTTACCGTTAGTCCTGATATAACCGTCGAAGAAGTCTGGAGCATCATGAACCGACAGGGTTTTTCCGGCCTTCCGGTAACCCTCGCCGAGGGAACTCTTGTAGGCATTATTACCAGCCGGGATCTGCGCTTTTGCAGGGATTATTCCAAAACGGTTAGGGAAGTAATGACCCCCGACCCTATAGTGGCAATCGGTAGTCCCGATCTCAAGGGGGCTCAGGATCTGTTTGATACCCATAAAATCGAAAAATTGCCGGTTGTTGATGATAAAAACAAGCTGACCGGTCTAATTACCGTTAAAGACATGGAAAAACACCGGAACCACCCCAGGGCTGCGGTAGACAAAAATGGCCGTTTGCTCGTTGGTGCAGCGGTTGGGCCCACCGATCTGCAAAAGCGTCTGGAACTGCTCATTCAGGCAAAGGCTGATTTTCTGGTAATTGATTCTGCCCATGGATCGAGCAAGGGAGTTCTTGCGGCCATCCGATACATCAAAGAAAACTACGACATACCCTTGATCGGTGGAAATGTGGCTACCCGGGAAGGGGCAAAACTTCTCATTGAAGCAGGAGCAGATGCAATCAAAATTGGTGTTGGGCCAGGATCAATTTGCACAACCCGAATTGTCGCAGGTATTGGGGTTCCCCAGTTCAGTGCGGTTCTCTGGGCTGCAGAAGAGGCTGTGAAAGCCGGAATTCCTGTCATTGCCGATGGGGGAATAAAATATTCCGGCGATATCGTGAAAGCCATTGGTGCCGGAGCCAGCGCGGTTATGATAGGCGGACTGTTCGCCGGATTGAAGGAAAGCCCGGGACGGGAAGTCATTTATGAGGGCAGGATTTTTAAGACCTACCGGGGTATGGGCAGCCTCGGTGCCATTAAGAGCGGATCAGGTGATCGATACCAAATTTCCGAGCACGAAGACCCGGTTCCCGAAGGTGTGGAAGGCAGGGTGGCGTATAAGGGTGAACTAAGACCTTATCTGCACCAACTGGTGACAGGATTACGAAAAGGTATGGGATATACCGGCTGTCGAACCATCGATGAATTGCGTAGCTATCAGAAATTCATTAAGATAACCAGCGCTGGCTTACGGGAAAGTCATGTTCATGACGTGTCAATTACCCAGGAGCCTCCAAACTATTCTCGGTAAGACAAGGGGAATCTTCATGAATATTGCAGTTATTGGTGCCCAGTGGGGCGATGAGGGAAAAGGGAAAATTGTTGACTTTTTGGCAAAGGATGCTGACCTCATAGTCCGTTATTCCGGTGGAGCAAATGCCGGGCATACCATTGTTCATGGAGATAAGGTGTATAAGCTCCACCTCATTCCCTCAGGGGTTATCTATCCTGGTAAGAAAGTTATTCTTGGAACAGGTATGGTTATTGATCCCGATGCCCTGTTTCAAGAGCTTGAAACTATTTCCGCACAAGGTGTTCAATGGGAAGGACGGGTGTTTATTTCCGGTCGGGCCCACCTCGTGTTACCCGGATACAAACAAATTGACATAGACATCGATAAAAAGAGGAAGAAACCCATAGGTACCACCGGCAGGGGTATTGGAGTTACCTTCAGTCAGAAAGCCATGAGGGATGGTATGCGGTTGGTAGATATTTACAACCCCGAACGTATGGCTCTCTTGAACGAAGATGACAGGAATTATCTGGCGGGTTTTGCCGAGCGGCTCAAACCCATGATGGTTGATGTTACCTCTTATATTCTCCATCATAGGCCCACGAAACTCCTGCTGGAAGGTGCACAGGGTGTTCTTCTGGATCTGGATCTGGGCACCTATCCCTATGTTTCCAGCGGTTACAGCGCTGCTGCTGGTGCAGCACTGGGGGCTGGGATTGGACCTCGGGATATTGATGGTATTCTGGGGGTGTTCAAGGCCTATTCTACCAGGGTTGGAAACGGTCCCTTTCCTACGGAATTTGTTCAAGACAGGGATGGGGATTTGGAGCACTTGGTCCGGGAAATCGGTCATGAATACGGGGTTACCACCGGCAGGCCCAGAAGGTGCGGGTATTTGGACCTTGTTGCCCTGAAGTATGCCTGTGCATCCAACGGAATCGATGGATTGGTCTTGACCCATCTGGATGTTTACGACTCCTTGACCTCGGTAAAGGCCTGTGTTGCCTACGAGATCGACGGAAGCGAAACAACCGACTTTCCTATGGGCCTTCCCGAATTGGATAAGGCAAAGCCGGTATTACAGGAGTTTGTGGGATGGAATTCGCCAATTACTGGAATAACTCATTTCGATGACCTTCCTCAGGCAGCCAAAGACTATATAGCCTTCATTGAAGATTATACCAACACCGCAATTACTATTGTCAGTGTTGGATCCGATAGAAAGCAAACTATTCTGCGACGGGAACCATGGACAAAATATTAATTCTTGACTTTGGTAGCCAAACTACCCAACTCATTGCGCGGAGAATCAGGGAATTCGGAGTTTATACCCATATAATACCAGGGACTACTCCCTTCAAAGATGCTGACCTGAGCGGGGTAAAGGGGCTCATTTTTTCTGGTTCGCCTTATTCGGTTTACGCTGAGGATGCTCCTACCCTCGATCCGGATTTCCTGAACACTGATGTACCGGTTTTGGGTATTTGTTACGGCCTTCAGCGTATGACCAGGGATCTGGGCGGGAAAGTAGAGAAAAAATCCATTCGGGAATTTGGTCGCAGCTCTGTGACCTTTACCCATACTCACCCCCTCTTTACAGGGGTCCCCGAAGGTTTTATTTCCTGGATGAGTCATGGTGACAGTCTAGACGCCCTTGCACCAGGTTTTCGACTCATTGCCCAGAGTGAAAATAGGCATCCAGCCGCTGTTGCCCACGAATCCAGGGACCTGGTGGGAATTCAATTCCATCCTGAAGTGAGTCACTGCCAATACGGGACCGAAATTTTAAAGAACTTTGTCCTGGGTATTTGCAATGCCGATCCCCAGTGGAGCATGGAAGCCTACCTCGAAGAGGTATCGGTGGAATTGCGTGAACAGGCAAGATCAAAACCAGTGCTGTTGCTCATATCTGGGGGCGTGGACTCTACGGTTGTAGGTGGTCTGTTGTTACAGGCTCTCGACCCAGAACAGGTACACCTCATGTACATCGATACGGGAATGATGAGGAAGGGTGAAAGTCAACAGGTAGCCAAGACCCTTAAAGCTTTGGGCGCGAAAAACCTTTATTTGATCGATGCGTCAGGAGATTTTCTCCCGGCCTTGAGCGGAATTGCTGATCCCGAAGAAAAGCGGAAAATCATCGGTGATATGTTCATTCAGGTTCAGGAACGGGAAATTCTATCCCGAAACATTCAGGGGAGTCTGCTTGCCCAGGGAACCCTTTATACAGACCTCATTGAAAGCGGCAAGGGCATTGGCTCCAAGGCACAGGTCATAAAAAGCCACCACAATGTCCGTTCTCCCCTTATCGAAGCCAAACGAGCCAGGGGTGAGGTCATCGAGCCTTTAGGAAAACTGTACAAGGACGAGGTAAGGAAGCTCGGTATAACCCTGGGACTGGATCCCGAAGTAGTTTACCGCCATCCCTTCCCGGGTCCGGGATTGGGAGTACGGATTCTGGGTGAAGTAACCCGGGAGAAATGCGATATTCTCCGTGAGGCCGATGGGGTTTTTATTGAGGAATTAAAACGTCGCGGCTTGTATTCAGAAATCTGGCAGGCTTTCTGTGTTCTTCTACCTGTACGCAGCGTAGGTGTTGCCGGAGATGCCCGGGAATACGGTTATGTTGCAGCTTTGCGGGCTATCATACGTTCGGATGGCATGACTGCTGATGTGTATCCTTTTGAAATGAAGGATCTTCTTGAAATAAGCGCAATGATCACCAACCAGGTTGGGGCAATTGGCAGGGTTACCTACGATATTTCTTCCAAACCTCCCGCTACTATTGAATGGGAATAATAAGATGAATGGGACTAAAAAAACGGAAAAAAAAACTACCGGCTCGAAGTGAGCTGGTAGTTAAAAAAATTGGAGGTGAGGGGAATTGAACCCCTGTCCTAAGGTGCAACAAAAACGCCGCTACAGGTTTAGTCTTTCTTTGATTGTCGGGTTACCGGAGGGGGAAAGACACACCACGGTAACCCCAGTTTGGAAAATGTCTTCGAGCCTCCCCAAACTATAGACCCGAACAAGCCTCGGAATGTTACAGACCGTTACCAATTCGAAGCAGCGTTGGTAGGATCCGCTGCAGCATTAATTAAGCTGCAAGTGCGAAATCTGCGTTATTATCGGCAGTTATAATGGTTGCCAATCAGGAGATGGCGCTCCACCTGCTGCGCAGTCATCCACAGCCCCAGTCGAATCCGGAACACCCCCGAAATTCATCGAGAATTTTCTTGAATAACAGCACTTTGTAATAGCTCTTTATGTATACTCATTTTTTCGGAACAATGCAAGGACCTGGGAGTGGAGAATCGGATTAGCTGCAATACAACTGGTTCCCAGTGTTTCCCTTCCTTGAATATCGGTAAAAATACCTCCGGCTTCGGTAATGATCGGTTGTAGACAGGCTATATCCCAAAGACTCATGATGGGATCAAGCATGATATCAGAATCTCCCCTGGCAACCATTGCGTAACCGTGAGCATCAGCCCAGGTACGGGTAGTACCCGATTGTTCCATGAGTTCTTTGCCTGTTACCGGATGCCGACGGAGTAAGTCACTTGGATCGGTCAGTTGCAGCCAGGAGTCCTTGAGGAGCGCGGTAGGGGAGACTGAAATTTTTCTTCCATTGAGAAATGCCCCCCCATTCGTCATGGCCCAGGTTAGTTCCTCCAGAACAGGATTATTGATAACCCCCAGAAATGGTTTGCCGTTTTTCAGCAAGGCAACCAGGTTTGTGTATAAAGGAATTCCCTTGAGAAATGACTTAGTTCCATCGATTGGGTCGAGAATCCATTCAAAACGGTCTCCATCACCTGGGTTTGCATCTTTTTTCCCCCATTCTTCCCCAATAATACCGTGGGTTGGGAATTCCTGTTCAATGAGGGTTCGCATAAGGGTTTCGGCTTCCAGGTCTGCCTGGGTAACAGGAGTACTATCCTGTTTCTTCTCATACCCGATACCAGTACGAAAATACTTTTTGGTCAAGTTACCCGCTTTTTCTGCCAGGGATTTGGCAAATTCCAGGAGGTCTGTGTCTTTTTGTTGTAACATTTTT
>SKVS01000225.1 GCA_007129335.1 Spirochaetaceae bacterium | reverse complement strand
CAGACCTCAGAGCTCATAAACCAGCGTCGCCAGGAAGTTCAGCAGGCCTGCCTCCTTTCTCCCGGCCTTACAAGCCTGAGGATTTTCGAGCCCGACTTGAACAGGATTTATTACAGCACGCGGATATCCGATATTTTGGAATCCGGGACCCAGCGAGTTGTGTACCGCCCTGTTGATCAGCTTTCGGATATTGAGGTGCTTCGGGATCTGGTTCCGGAAGATCAGGACTATGGGTATATCCTGGAAATATTACCCGGACAGGATGGGTTTTATCTGATTCGTCCGGTGTTCGATAATTTGAATATTTTTCGGGGAACAGCGGTGTTCTTCGGTTCCTATAGGCCCTTGGAAAGCCGCCTGGTCCAACAGGGAGTTTTGACCCTGGACAAGAATGCCTACTTTCTCAGCCCAGATATATTCCTGATAAACGTGGATGATGCAACCCGAATGGTACTCCGGGAGCAAACGGTAGGAGAACTGCGAAGTGAAGAAGGACTGTTTGGTAGACTCATTCTCGATACCGACAGATTTGTTCTTGTATCTACCCAATCCCAGGGGTTTATTACCGCATCGCTCATACCTGAACGGGAACTCCTGCTCAGTACAGGATTGAAAGCGTTCCTCGTAGGAATACTGTGGTCCACATCCTTCTTGCTGGTCTTCCTGATATTGAACCTCCGTCACGATTCGGTAGTAGTCATTACCGACCGGATTAAGCGTTTCCAGATTGGACTTATTCAAGAGTACATGGAAAGCAAGCAGGACATTGATCTTCAAAAATGGAAAAATGAACTCCGCCTGCGCAAAGACGATGTATTCGGAAAAATTCTCAAAGGCATACCCAAAGGAAAGAAGAATCGGGCTGCTCTGGAAGAACTCTTAGAATCCAGTTGGGAGGAAATTCTTGAGGTTTTCGGAAGCAAAAAAATGCTCACCGGCACCTCCAACCTGGATATTGAACGCATAGAGCAAGCCATGCAGCGGGTAATTACCAGCCTGCAAAATGCCGGGGTTGCCACAACCGGCCCAGCACTCCAGGCACCGGGTCAAGGTTCCGGAGTTTCGCCCAAAGCACCGGTTAAACCCGGTACAAAAACCAGAGCAAAGACCAAGCCTGCACCCCAGCCTGTTGAAGTTGAGGAGCTGGAAGAACTCGATGAGCTGGAACCCGTCGAGGTAGAAGAGGTTCTGGATGACGGGGATCTTGATGATGTGCAGGACCTGGAGGAAGTTGAAGAGCTTGAGGATCTTGAGGAAACCGAAGACCTTGAGGAAGCTGAAGACCTTGAGGAAGTAGAAGACCTGGAAGAAATCGGCGAGCTTGAAGAAGAACTGGATGAGGAGCTGGACGAAGCTGATGAACTTGAAGTTGCCGAAGAGCTGGAACCTGTCGAGGTAGAAGAGGTACAGGATGACGGGGATCTAGATGATGTGCAGGACCTGGAGGAAGTTGAAGAGCTTGAAGACCTTGAGGAAACCGAAGACCTCGAGGAAGTAGAAGACCTGGAAGAAATCGGCGAGCTTGAAGAAGAACTGGATGAGGAGCTGGACGAAGTTGATGAACTTGATGCTGCCGAGGAGCTTGAACCCCTTGAGGCAGAAGATGGTGAACTCATAGAAACCGACGAGTCGGTGGAACTGATTGATGAGGTGCAGCCGCTCAGAGCTGCCATGCCTTCTTATTCTGAAGCAGATGCTGTTGCCCATCATTACCCCCTTGATTTGGGGAAACAGGAACTAGACGATGCCGAAGAAGTTGAAGACCTTGAAGAAATTGAAGAACTCGAGGAACTCGATGGGGGAGTCCAGGAGTTCCTGGAATTAGGTGCCGAAGAAGTAGAAGACCTTGAAGACCTTGAAGAAGAACTTGATGATGCTGACCAAGAAGTGCTGGAAGAAGTTGAGCTGGATCATGAGCCAGCCGCTGAACTGGTTGAACTTTCCGTGGCGGGTGGTTATTTGACTCCGGTGCATACCCGAACCAGGGAGTTATGGGGGAAAAGTATGGATGTAGAAGATCTAGAACCCTTAGGGGAGTTTGAGGAAATAGAAGAACTTGATGATCTGAGTCCCGTATATCAAGCCATTGCCCTTCCGACCCAGGGAGACGGCCATACTACCGTACTCATTGAGAACGCCGATGGGGTAACCACAATTGCCGATTCCCTGTATGACTCAGCTTCTGATGAATCATTTGCTCCGAGGGATGATCTTGGAGAATCCCATGGAATTGACGACTTGTTCCACTTGCCAGAGGTAGATCTGGGATTCGATACACTCCTGCCCACAGAAGACAAGGATGTACCCAAGCCATCGGTTTACCGGAGTAAATCCCACGGTTCTATTGGATTTGGGTCCCTGGGTTTCGATTACGATAGTTTTGCCGAGGGATTCCGAAAAGACGGCCCGGGCCGGGTTAAGTCCCTGGTTACCTTGAGCCGTATGGTGAAATGCAGATTTGCAGCGCTCTTTACCCTGGGAGATCGGGGTTTGTTCTTTCAGGCGGGACTGGGTTACAGCGGTGTGGTTGATCCTGTATCTCCGGAGGATCCTCTGGTGGCAGATTATCTTGCGAAGGGATTGCTGACCATGGTAACCAATATCCAGGGGTACCATTACTTCCTGCCGCCCCACGAAAGGGAAATGCAGAGTCTGAACCAGCTGGTATTTCTTCCCTGTAACTATGAAGGCAACCGGGGATGCATAGTTTTTGGTCCTTCTTCCGAACTCTCTGGGGTGGAGGATTTTCTTGCTGCCCTTCAGGATGCTGCTCAGGACTCCTGATGACCCAACTGTTTTCTGAGGTAATCGGTAATGGTCTGATTTTCTCCCAGGGAAACCAGTTCCAGGGGATGGTGAGCCTCAATGGATGTGCGAAGCCCTTCATAATCCTCGTATTGCGGTGGAATGGTTAACAACTGGTCTTGTTCCTGGGCATAGAGGTAAATGTGTTCCTGTCCCTGTTGCTCCCAGCATCCCTTGTGGCTTATGTCATTCCATGACAGAGAAATTTTCTCTCCCATAGGTGTGTAGCCCGTGACTCCCTCATCGTGAATAATGATGCGGGACTGAAGCTGGTTTCTCATGATTTTGGCAAGATACACGGTTATGAAACCAACAAGTCCGCTGCCAATAATATTTACCGGGAAAACACCTCGCCAAAGGAGTACCAGCCCTCCAATACCCAGAAGCAGAATTACTCCAAGGAGTACCATTGTGCGGGGACTTTTTTTTATGGTAAACCTATGTACCATGTACAATCCTTTTCTCAGGTTTTCAATTTTCTTAAAACTCCAGGATGTACGTAGGCTGTACGAACGAAACAACCTGGGTCTCTTTTGGAATGTACTGTTTTTTTCTCCTAATTGCCAGTATTGTGCCAGTATTGGCGGGAGATTAAGGGTTGTTTTTCTTTTCCGGAATGGTTTACATTCTCAGATTGTCCCCTGAAGGAGCATTTGTGATAGAAATATTTACCGATGGAGGGTGTATTGGAAATCCTGGCCCTGGCGGCTGGGCTTATGTCCTTACCCATGGAACAGACCAGAAACAGGCTTACGGAGCTGAGCCGAATACTACCAATAACCGAATGGAGCTTACTGCGGTCATTCAGGCCTTAAGCGAGGCCCGGGCTATTGATGCAGCCTTACCGGTAGCAGTACATACTGACAGCCAGTATGTGAAAAATGGTATTACCACCTGGATCCATACCTGGAAGAGAAACGGATGGCGAACCGCCTCCAAACAGCCGGTGAAAAACCAGGAATACTGGGTTCGACTGGATGAACTGGTACAGCAATTGAACGTTTCCTGGCATTGGGTTAAGGGACACAGCGGAAATCCATTGAATGAGCTATGCGACCAATTGGTTCATAAGGGAATCCAAAGTCTCTCGGTTTAACCTTTTTTTGAGAATAACTGGTTTTTTTTGACTTTTCCTGAATCAGAATCCCCATCTCCCTGGTAAGTACACCAGGGAGTACATATGGAAATATATAGTTTTTGTCCTCTGGGGTACCACGGTACCCTGGTAAAAATTGAGGTGGAATTACGCAGGGGCATTCCGGGTATTGATATTGTGGGATTACCCGATTCGGCGGTGAAAGAAAGCCGGGAACGGGTACGGGCTGCCTTAAGGCATGGGGGCTTTGCTGTTCCCAAACATCGAATTCTTATAAACCTTTCCCCTGCAGGTATCCGCAAGGCAGGTGCGGGCTACGACCTTGCACTTGCCATTGCTATTCTGGTAAGCAGCGGCCAGTTACCCTGGGAGCTGGATGAACCCTTGCTGGTAGTGGGTGAATTGTCTCTGAGCGGAGCAGTCCGTTCGGTCAGAGGGCTTCCGGCAGCCATAGACCTCGCTGCGGAACAGGGAATTACCCGGTGTATTATTCCGGCTGAACAACCGGAAATTTTCAGGAGTAATCGTTTCTGGATGCTGACCTTGGATCATCTGAAAGGGCTCAATACCCAGGTGCTCAGGTTCATGTCTACACCAGGTCATCCAGAACAAAAGCCCTCAGGGGCAATTCCCGAGCACATTATGCGCCTTGAACCATTGCAGCGCCTGGCATACGGGGTTTCTCTGGCAGGGGGACACCATGCCCTACTGCTCGGTCCACCGGGAACAGGTAAAACCACCTTTCTGCGAATGGCCTGGGACTACAGGCCGGGAATGCTGGAGCATCATAGCCGGGAATCCCAGCGCATTGGAGCTACCGCTTTTTCGGAAAACCCGCCGGATCAGCCGGGGAATCCAGTCCGGTGGCCCTCAGCAAGCTCTTCTTACGAGGGAATATTCGGTGGGGGGCGGTGGATTCAGCCTGGGGAGGTTTCCATGAGTCATGGGGGAATTCTGGTCATGGATGAGCTCATGGATTTCGGCCCCAAAATTCTGGGGGGGCTAAGAATTCCCATGGAGCAGGATACCATCCAGGTGTCCCGGGCCGATTCCCTGACCCGCTATCCCTGTGAATTTACCCTCTGGGCTGCTGCGAATCTCTGTCCCTGTGGGGCCAGGGGGCGGGAAACAGATATTTGCCTCTGCGACTCCCGTTCCATTCAGCGTTATTGGAGTACCCTGGGAGCAGCCCTGTACGACCGGTTCGATATGCGGATACTTTTTCCCGGTTACCACACCGAGGATATTGAGGTTCCCTCCTGGTTGGAGAATCCCCAATCCATGGAGACAGCCGTTCAGCGGGCTAGGGATCATCAGCAAAGGGGTATTTTTACCCAGGGAGTAGCTTGCCTGCATGGGAGGCTTGCGGGTACAGAATTCCTGACTACCAGTCAGGGTTCCCGGGGGTATAGGGAATATACCGCAATAGAACGTTTATCCCTTACCCTTGCGGTCATGGAGAATCGAAGGCACGTCCTGCCTGAAGATATTGTTCTTGCCAGGATCCTCCGGGAACCACCGGGACTCGATATTTGGATGGGAGAGCTCGTTGGCGTTTGTCAAAATTAGCCGTATATTATGGAGCGGAGGCTAGGAATATGGGAAGATATTATTGGTCATACGGTAGAAGATACATCCTCATAGGCATGGGATTGGGATTGGCAGCGGGAATTGGTTTGGGCATACTTGTGTTCTTTGCCCAGGGTTTTCAGTTTCAACCCGCCTTTACCTCTCAGACTCAGTCCCAGCCCCCTGCTCAAGTTCCCGTTTCGGCTCCCTTACCAATTCTGAATCCCGGCATCATGGAGGTGAATACCGGGAATGATGTTTTTTTAACCAACGATGAAGCCAATACTATTTCGGTGTATGAAAATCGAAACGCCGGGGTTGTGAACATTACTACCGAAACCGTTTCCTACAGTTTCTTTTTTGAACCTATTCCCCAGGAAGGGTCATCAGGAAGCGGAGCCATTATTGATCCCCGGGGTTACATCCTGACAAATAACCATGTAATCAGCAATGCTGTACGGGTATTCGTCATTCTTGCCACTGGAAATAGATACGAAGCCAAGGTTGTGGGAATCGACACGTCAAACGATCTTGCAGTATTAAAAATTGAACCGGAAGAAGAACTTTCGGTCATTCCCCTTGGCAATTCCCGGGATCTGCGAGTTGGACAGAAGGTTTTGGCAATTGGAAATCCCTTTGGTTTTGACCGAACCCTGACTACGGGAGTCATTTCCGGATTGGGTCGTCCCATACGAACCCGGACAGGAACCATGATAAACGACATGATCCAAACCGATGCGTCAATCAATCCCGGAAATTCCGGAGGACCACTTTTAGACAACCGGGGTCACCTGATCGGGGTGAATACCATGATTTACAGTACCAGCGGCGGAAGTGTGGGAATTGGGTTTGCTGTTCCTGTTGAAACTGCTATTCGGGTGCTGCCCGATTTAATCGAGTTCGGAAGAGTCCAGCGTGGGTGGATCGATATAACCCCCATTCAGCTTTTTCCCCAGTTAGTAAGATTTGCTAATCTCCCTGTTCGGCAGGGTATACTTGTTTCCCAGGTCGAGCCTGGAGGATTTGCAGAAGCAGCGGGACTCCGGGGAGGAAATACCCGTAATGCAGTACGTTCCGGTAATACAAT
>SKVS01000259.1 GCA_007129335.1 Spirochaetaceae bacterium | reverse complement strand
TGTAAATTATTATGTCCGTATCAATCAAAAAGCTCATTTGTCTCGCTAAACCTCTGAGAATCGGCCCGACCGGACATAATATCCCCAATTATTTCATCTGCAGAGCGCTCGTCAACCCAGCTTCCACATAACTGCAAAAAATCCGAAGTAGGATTGTTATTGAATTGTTCAGGCTTAGAGAGATACTTTTCTAGAATCAAAATAACCTCCTGACTTACCGACCTTCGCTCTTGAGCGGCTCTTCTCTTCAAAGAGTGGTACAAATGCTCATCTATTTCTTTAACCTGTAAGTTTGCCATGAGTTCTCCAAGTAAGTAGACTACCATAAATCATGAACTTTGTATATATCTTCATGCCAGGGTAAACGCAGGGCAATGATAGTTGTCGAGTTATTGGTTTGAATCTCTAGTCACAAACAACCTAGTTCTCCTGGGCTTACTTATTTTACCCTTTCACCATTCGCCCTGGGTTTGCCCTTATCTTCACGCATATCCATCATCATCTCCGGGGTGTCCGGGCGGCAAGAAGGGCTGGCGGATGGCCCTGGCTTCCATGTGCAATTCTTTGAGCACTTCCATGACCTTATCTGCAGCAGCCTGTTTGACATCGCCGCCCTGGGGCAGGGTTGAACGAACCTGGGAACGAAACTGGGCTGAATCAATAATATCTCCGGCTTTCAGGACCCCCACATCGGGAACCACAAAATCATCGGCCATGTTGCCCGAGGGGTTCACCCGGAGTATGTTTCCCGCAATTCCAATGGGGAGCACGTAGTCGAATCCCCGCAAGTAGGAATCCACCTCGGGTAATCCTTTTCGGGTATCCTCATGGCCAGGGCGGTACCGGGTGCCCGAGGGAAACAGCAGTATGATATGGCCTTCATGTTTCATACGCACCATGGCATGCAGGGATGCCATGTTCAGGGCCCGGGATCGTTTGGCCTCGGCTTCGTAATCAGCAGTTCCCTCCAGGGATTTCAGGCTCCGGGAAGGATAAATAACCAGACGGCTGTAGCTCTCGGTAAAGGCCCGGACAAAGTCGCTGTCCAGATTTAATTTCATTCCGGCCATAGGCACAATGCTGTCGGCAATTTTCAGGCCGTCCGCACCGCTTTTATGAATAGTATAGTGTAAAACGGGAATATCGAAGTTGCTGTAATGCTCCATAAGAATGAGACAGCTTTTCCCCTCCTGACTCAGGCGATACAACTTGTACAGGGCTTGAATGTTTTCGAAACTGCTGCCGGGTAAAAGAAGGTCCTGGACAATTTCATCGATTATTTCCCGGTTTTTGCTGTTTGCGGGCTGATAAACCCTGTCGGTGGTCAATTCTTCAGAAACAGTGGCATTCTGAACCAGTCGCATAGCGTGGTCCAGATATTTTTCCTTGATCTTGCTCATGGGGAATGATTATAGCTGATAATCCTGTAAAAAAGAAGGGAGCTGGCTTATTCGCTGAATTTTCGGGTGATCTGTTTCGCCAATGGTGTCAAATTCATCGATCAGCAGGGTCTTTCCGCCCAGGACTTTGAATCCATCCAGATAGGCCGGAACATCATCGATAAACAACACCTGTTCAGCAGCCATTTCCAGGGTGTCCAGAACCCGGGTATAAGCCTGGGGATTTGGCTTTCCCTGAAGCTTATTGAAGGTAATATCGAATACATGGGTAAACCGTTGGGAAATGCCCAAATGATTCAGCATCCGTTTGGCGTGCTTAATAGGACTGTTGGTTAACACAGCCATAGGAACAGGAATACTTTCCAGAACTCCGTTCAACCGGGGATCGGGCACCAGAAAATCCCCAGGATTGTCCGGATGAACCGCCTCAAGAAAGTCCGCTACCTGCTGTTCGCTCAGGTTTTTTTCAATCTGGAGCCACCGCAATGTGGTGCCATATTTTCTGAATCCTTCATCCCTCAGGCGCAGTGCCTCTTCCCCATCCACCCCAAGATGGCGAGAGACCTCCCGGGTCATGCGGCGCATGATTTCATCCTGAATTCCACAGGATTCGGGGTACAGGGTGTTATCCAGATCGAATAGAATATATTGAATCATGGTACCTGCCTCAGTTAGGAACGGTGAATCGGGAGTACACAATACCCTCGGAATTGGAACCAACCTGCATGTTCAGGGGATCCAGGGCGCGCTGTCCCGAGGATACGAAGTGGTAGTGGTGGGTTCCCGGAGGAAGGTGAAGAACCAGTTCGTACAAGCCGGGGGAGGTATGCCTCTCGGTCATTTTATGGAGGTAGGGATCCCAGGCATTGAAACTGCCGGCCACATAAATATCCTTGCCCGTTGGACCCTGGTAAACAAACCGGACTACCCGACCCTGCCTGCCTTCAATTCGTTCCAGAACAAGGGGGGAGGAATCGGGAACCAGGGACGATTCGGGCAGGCTTATTTGGGAAATCCGCGTGCCGGCAACGGTAGAACGGAATTGGGGATTGGAAGGATCCTCCATCCATACACCATTGACGACGAACCGGTATTCCAGGCTCCGGTGCTGTTCAAGAAAATCCCGGGTATAACTGAAGTAAAAGAAATACACCCCCGCAGGACTGCGGTCCATGGGATAAAGGGTACGAAACTGTTCGTGACCAAAGGCTATGGACACCCGCATAGGAGCATTTTCCCTGAGGTTGAGTTGATTCTGATACCCCTGCTCCCGCACCAGGGTTCGGGAAATAGCGGGAAGGTAGGTAAACACAATTTCCTTCCGCTGCTCCAGGACCCGGGGAGGAGAAGCCTCCTTGAGATCAAGAATAAACAGGTGGTCTTCTATGGTAAGTTCCCGAGGAAGGGCGCTTCTTACCTGGGCCGTTGCACCAAATCCTACAAAAAGATACAACAAGACAACAATAGTTCCAGCGATTTTCCTATTCATATGGAATAATTGTCGTCAGGAGCATAAGAATCCTTGAGAATCCTGTGAAACTGTCGAAAATTTCTACAGGACACAAAAGAACAATACGACCGATGCGTCCCAAGGAGTTAGGGTCCCCCCATGCCCCGAATTGAGGATATTGAATTATTCAAAAACGAACTCGAGGAAATAGGCAACCAGGCCCAGGTGCTGGCTGATCATGGCCTGTCCCCCGAACCCTTCTCTCCCCCCTCCCCGGATGAACTGGATTTCATGGTGGGATCCAACACCCTCAAGGTCCGGGCCAACCCCAACGCTCCAGGACAGGAAGAAGAAAATCAGACCACCGCCTTCGACGATCTGTTCGGCTCTCTCGCAGACCCGGAGGATGAAGGTTCTGATGATTCAGCCACAGACTCCAATTCAGACTCCTTTACCGACAGCCTCGCCGACCTGTTCGGAGACACCGACACCGACACCGACACCGAAACCGACACCGAATCTGACACTGACATTGACACTGACATTGACACTGGCACTGACACCGGCTCCGGTGATTCAGACCAAGCTGCCGAGGATGACTGGGCAGTCCCGGATTTTTCCGATGAAATCCCAACAGACATTCCTGAAGACGATATTTCGGTGGACCCCGAGGAAGAGGCCCTCCTGGACGATTTTCTGTCATCCTTCGGAACCCAGGAAGACTCTTTTGGGGAACCTGAACCTGAAACAGAACCAGAGGCCGAATCTGAACCTGAACCTGCTATTGATGCAGAACTCGATCTGGATGACTTTTCCCTTGAGGAAACGGATTTTGACCTTGGTGAACAAGAGGGTGAACCAGAGACCCCGGTTGAAGAAGAGGATTTATCCGGCATCGAAACAGATGAAGAAGACCTGGAGGCCTTTGGGGAGGACCTGTTCTCAGATGATGAGTTTGGAACAGAAGAAAGCTTCGAAGAACCAATGGATCTGGCAGAACCAGAAGATGCAGCCGAAGAACCCCAGGACGACCTGGAGGCCCTGGAAAGCCTGGAACCCGAAGGGCTGGATGAATTCACCGAGGAAGGTTTTGGCGATGGGGATTTTGGAACCGATGAATTTGAAACCGATGATTTCTCCTTCGGGGACGACGGAGGATCTGAAACCCCGGTAATAGACGACCTGGCGGATGAAGAATTCGGCTCGGATGAATTTGGAGAAACCGAATTTGGTGAGACCGAATTCGGAGAAAGCGACTTTGCCGACACAACCCAGGATGATGGGGTGGAACCCCTTCCCCTTGATTTGGACGGAGATCTGGAAGCAGAATTCGGCGATGAGTTTTCCGACGAGTTCAGCATGGGGGATTTCGGCGCAGAATTTGGAATCCTGGAAGATGTCATTGACACAAGCCTGGTAGATAATGAACAAACCGAAGGGGAAATAGACGCAGAAGAATTTGCTGCAGCCACCATAGCCGAACAGGCAGGAGGATTTAAGCTAACCGAAGACCAGTTTAATCACCTGAAGCAAAGCCTGGAAGCCCAACCCCTAAACATCAAGCTGGCTGTTACAGAGATAATCAGCGAAGGGAAATATCCTTTCGAAGATATGCAGCGCCTCATTCAGGCTCTGGTGGATGGGGAACCTCCTAAGAAGATTGCAGCAATAGCCAGCAAAATCTCGGGTAAACGCCTGAGTGTTCCCAAAAATTATGAAAAACGGTCCGGGCTGGCTTTTGCAGAAGAACAACAAACCTTCCTGTACCAGTTCAAGGAGCGTATCTGGCCGGTAATGAAAGTAGCCACGATCATTGCCGTTGCCTCGGTTCTCCTCATCTGGCTCTCCTATACCTATATATATACTCCCCTGTACGCCCGAAGCCTGTATAACCAGGGTCTGGCAGCAATTGCGGCGCAACAGTATCCCCGGGCAAATACCCTATTCGATCGAGCCTACGCCATTTGGCCCAACAACAACCGATTCTTCGACTATGCCCACGCCTTCATTGCCCAGCGACAATACCGGCTCGCCCAGGAAAAATATCTGCAGCTCCTGCGAATTGACCGGAACAACCGGCGGGGAATCCTCGAATATGCTGATTTTGCCGCCTATACCATGAGGGATTACCAAACGGGTCTGGATATTCTTGAACGGCTGTTAACTATTGATAAAAACGATTACGATCCCCTCCTGGCCCAGGCAGACATATACATGGAGTGGGCACGGTATACCACTGACCCCGCCTTGAGGGCAGAACGGTACGATGCAGCCCGGTCAGCCTACGTCCGTCTTACCAATGTTCACGGGCAAACCGATCCCCTCTTGTTTCGTCTCCTGCTCTATTATGTCCGTACCGGAAATCTGGCTAAAAGCTTCCAGCTTCAGCAGGTGTTCGATGCAGATCCCCGGGTTACCATTGAGCCCCGGATCTATGCAGAGCTGGCAGGGTTCTACATTGACACCTGGACATCGGGCCAAACGAGCCCTATTTTTCCCCATGCCCGGCCTGGAGATGTAGTTCCTACGGGTTTTGGTCCGGATCTCCTGGAAGAGGCCCAGAAACTCCTTTTCGCAGCTCTGGAAAAGGAACCCCGAATCCCCGAAATCCATTACAACCTTGCCCGGAGTTTCGCTGAACAAACCCGCTTCGATCAGGAGCGCCGCGCCCTGGAAAGTGCCCGAATTTTGTTCAACGAGGTACGGGAACACCGGAGCCTGAATCAGTTCGAGGTTGCCCAGGAAATAGATACGGTCATTCGCATTGGGGAGAGCAACGAAAGAACAGGCAACAGTATTTCCGCTGAAATGGAATACCGCAGGGCAATGAGCCTGCACAACCAGGCTAAGCAGAACCTGCAGGTTCAGCCGTCTCATACCTTCGGCCGGTTGTACGCTAACCTGGGGAACATGTACTATTACCAGGGAAATGATTACGCAGCTGCTCTGGAATTTTTTACCCAGGCCCTGGAAAACGGCTTTGGGCTGGGCAACCGCCCCACCCTGCCCTCTTTAGTCCGGGATCTGCACTATAAAAAAGCCTTCATTCACTACGGAACCGGTTCGGCAGAGGGATTCCAAAACGCCCTGAGCCACCTTGTCATTGCTGAAGGCCCAACTCCAACGGTGAATCCTAACCTCATGTTCGCCAAGGCAAACACCCTGTATCAACTGGGAAATTACCACGCAGCAGCGGCCATTTATGAACGCCTCATCGACAGACTGGTCCAGCAAAGGCAGCGCATTTCCACCTTCCTTCTCGAGGAAGACCGTACTCATCGAGGCCTCATTGACTTCAAAATCCGGGCATATAATAACCTCGGGGTTACCCTGTACCAGCTGTCCCGAACAGCCGGAGTCGATCGGATACGCCGTCAGGTTCAGGCACAATACTATTTATCCAAGGCAACTGAGCTTGCGGAAAATGTTGCCCGGGATATTGAAACAGCTGTCCGGGCCGATACCCGCAACCTTGCATTCCTGAATCTTCGTTCTATTCTGGTGCCGGGTTTTTCCGGTGAGGTTCTCATTGATCCCGACCTTCCCAAGGATTTACAGGTAGTCACTTTTTGATCTAAGGTTCTGACCTGGGGTTCTGACTTTGGGTTCTGCCCAGGATAATTTCTGTGCATTTTTTCCTTCCACCATGGAATTTTCACCCCCAGGATACTATACTGATAGCAACAAAACAAAGAGTGCTAATGTAAGGAGGACTCT
>SKVS01000017.1 GCA_007129335.1 Spirochaetaceae bacterium | reverse complement strand
TAATGTCCAGGCTCTATTACGCCAGAAAAGAACTGGCCCGAACATTTTTGGAACAGGCAAAGATAAAAATCAAAAAAACCAGGAGAAAGGAAGGTTAACCATGCTCGATGAAAAAATTCTCTTAAAAATACAAGCTCTGACAGATAACGAACTACCTGCTGAGGAAATACCCGAGATTCTGAGCCTCATAGAGGGCAACTACTTATACAGGAACGAATACATTCAGCTTCTTCAACTCAAGCAACGCCTTTCCCAAATACCCTTCCCCCTCGAACCAAAGGTTTGGTACCAGGATTTTGAAACCAGAGGGTCACGAAAGATACTCATGTTCCTGGGAACAATATTCATGCTTCTAGGGGGTTTGGGATTTTTGACAGGCAACATCCTGACCTCCATGCGACTTGCCGTGGAAGCCCAACCAAGCATAAGGGTCTTCAGCGGCTTCTCCCTGGCAGCAGGCATTCTATGCTTTCTTATACAGGCTTTTTGGTATAAACTCGAAGAATCAAAAGGAAAATCCTACAAGGAGATTATTCGATGATCGTCGTTACCACCCCGGATGTACCCGGAAAAAAAATCGTGAAAGTCCTGGGGTTAGTCCGGGGAAATACCATTCGAGCCCGAAATATCGGAAGGGACATCTCGGCTGTCTTCAAAAACATGATCGGAGGTGAAATATCCGATTATACAAAAATGATGTCCGAAGCCCGGGAGCAAACCTTAGATCGATTAATTGAGGATGCCCAGCAATTAGGAGCAAATGCCATAGTAGCGGTTCGTTTTTCTACAACCAGTATGATGCAGGGCGCCGCTGAACTCATGGCTTATGGTACCGCAGTTATTATCGAATAGACTGTGAATAAGTTTTCCACAGGTTATCCACAAGACAAATAACCAGCGTTCGCTCTGTTCGGTTGCTCTACATACAACCCTACGGAACTATCAAAAATATCCAAATATTACACCAAGAAGCGCCTCTCTATGCTAAGTTATTTCTTTATATAGAATTAACCAATGTCAAGATGTAAAATCATAAAAAGAATAAAAATTTTATCTAGGGCTACCCAAAAAATGTTTAGCATTATCTGAACTACCCTGCCCAGAATGGCTTTATCAACAGAGTTGTCCACAACTTATCCACAATACCAGTCCATGGGTAGCTCCAAAAAAAACCTGCCTCAAAAAAACGAAGCAGGTTTATCAGCCCAGTGATTCTCATTTCATAAGAATTACATCGTCAACTTCTACCCAATTGCCAATTACTCTGGCAATTTGAGGCATTATCATTATGAAATGAAGCTTTTCTCCCTATAATGATAATTGCTGCGCTCAGCGAGTTTTAGATTGTCATTATGTTGTTTCGTTCATCTTCTTTTTGAGCTCTTCCATCATAGCATCGACTTCCCCAGTATCAACAGATTCCTGTTTTTCTGAAGCTGAACTTTTATCGGTCTTGTCTTCAATAGATAATCGGGATTTTAAGTCTTCGAGCATCTGATCAGCAGAACCATGGGAGGTAGACTCCAATAAGGCAAATTCCTGTTCCAGCGAGGTATTCACCCCCGAACTGTCGATTTCTTTTAAGGCATCTACCTCTGCTTCAATTTGATCAACCCTGGATTCCATTTTATCGAAAGCTTCAAAGGCTGAAGATTTCTGCATGCCAGATAGTTGACTCTGGATTTTCTTTTGAGCTTCTGCCCGTCTGCTTCTGGCTATGAGCAGGTTTTTCTTCCGTTGAGCCTCTTCAATTTTTTGTTGTAAAGCCCGTAAGGCTTCTTTCAGTTTTACCACCGATTCATGCTGGGATTCCCATTGTTCCTTAAATCGTTCAGCATCTTCTTCACAGGATTTTTTCTGCATAAGAGCCTGCTTGGCAAGACCTTCGAAATGGCCTGCCCTTCCAGGTTCCTTTTCTGCCGCACGAATAGCCAGTATGGCTTTTCGTTCCCATTCCTTGGCCTGATTCAATAACTCGTGCATTTGCCGTTCCAGTTTCTTCTCGTCTGCTATGGCTCCTGCTACGCTCCTCTTGCTTTCTACAAGCTGGGAGTTCATTTCTAAAATAACCTGATTTAACACTTTTTCAGGATCTTCGGCTTTGCTTATGAGCTGATTTATATTCGCTCCAACAACCCTTTTCATTCTATCAAACATGCCCATTGCTACCCCCCGCGTACTTGGATAATATCCTGTAGTGTTGAGCTACTGCCAGCCCTATTGCTTCCAAACTTGCTTGAAATTCTTCTAGATCCATGGTTTCCAGCTCAAGAGTATCCATTACAACAATGGAGGTATCCTCCAGGGCATAGGCTCCGTGCACCATTTCCAGGTTAAGTTTAAGTAAGGTTTCATAGAGTTTTAATCTCTGTTGTTCATCCAAACCTTCCACCGAAATAGTTTTACATCGTAAGGTCACCAGGGTTTCATCCACAAAAACTACGATCTGATTCAGACCCTTCGTGGGATCGTGTATTATCCAGACATCTTCACTGATTTGCTCATTGATAATGCCCAGGATATTCATGTAACTGTCGATTCTATCCAAGCTCGTTTTCATCCTGTTCTCCCTTAGCCGCATCATTCTCCCCAAAGTCAGGGACAGTACTTGCTTTTTACTCACTTATGCTCAATTACCCTGACAAGAGCTGGGGTCTCCAGAAACACCTTCTTACCTGGAGCACAAAAAAAGCTGAAGACAGGTGTTCTTCAGCTATTGTACTCCCATATCAGGTAAATATTCGATTTTTTTTTCATTACCCAAGAAAAATTTGACCGGTGTTGTCAACAGCGAGAATAGTTTTGCAATTTGAACACCGAAACCTGCCAGGTTTTGAAGCTTTTAGTTTAGTAGAACAAATAGGACAGCGAAAAATCTTGGGAAACAATTCATTCTCACCGGTAGATGCACCTTTCTTAAAGAAATCAATAGCCTCATCCAGATTATCTTTAATATGGAAAAACTGGGAGAAACCAAGGAGCTGAAATACCTCGTACACCTTTGGCTGTATTTCCAGGAGTACAAGGTCTCCCCCTCTGGGTTTTACCGCTTTGAGGAATGCAGTGAATGAACCAATTCCAGTACTGGAAACATAGGTTAAACCACTACAGTGAAAGATAAGTTTTGTATACCCTGCCTCAATTGCCCGATTAACCCGCTTTTGAAAAAAGTTGGAATTATAGGTATCTATGTATCCATTCAGGTAAAGAATCAACACACCTTCTGCACCGGATGCAGGTCGCTGGAGCTTTATTTTTAAACTTTCATCACGCTCTTCATCAAAACTTGGAACTATATCGTTGTTATTGCTCATGTTTCCCCACTCTAAACTGGTTCTTTATATATTAAGTATCTGAAATTCTTTTGTCAAATACAATAGCCCCAACACCAGCAATTCTCATTTTATGAGAAATGCATCGTCAACTTCTACCCAAATATTCTCCATAAGGGTCCGATTAGGGAACGAAAGGAGAAATGCTTGTCGAGACGTGTTCAATTCCCTTCTGTAACTATAGCCCTTGTCCTGCAGAAATAACAGCCCCGTTTACAATTCCCTGGTTTTCTATCAGTAACCATCGGAATAATGACCGGTATTCTTGAGGCGAAACTGTTTTCCTGGGACCCAACCGGCGGGTTGCCCGTTCCTTCAATGGAGTAGGCATATATTCGGTAACAATGTATCCAGGACACAAAACATTACATTCCACCAAATCCCCTCCTGCTTCCATGGCAACGGATTTTGCCAAAACACCCAGGCCAGTTTTTGCAGCCTGATATGGGGCTGTAAGCTTTCGTCCCCGGATATGATCTGATCCGGTTGCTCCAAAGAGAATGATTTTCCCGAATCGGTTGGATCGCATTCCTGGAAGGATCCGGGACACCAGCATACCTGGTAAAACAAGATTCAAATCAACAACCCAGCTCCATTGGTCAGCACTGGTTAAGCTTAGAGGTGCTTCAAGATAGGGTCCAAATGCACAGACAAGATATTGGGTATCATCCCAATGGGGATATTCCCGTTCCAGTTTTTCCAGAGTCTGTCCGGATTGGGTAATGGTCAGGGAGATACATTGGGTACCTTGGGGTCCTGATTCCCTCCTTCCCGTAACCCAGGTCTCTACACCCATATCCACCAATTCCCGGGCAACAGCTGCACCAACTCCGCCGGTTCCCCCCAGTACCAATGCCTTATCCATTCCACACCCCTTCCAGCAATTCTCATTGTTATGAAATTTGCATTCACATTATGGAATCGAGGTTCTCCTATTCCATACGTAAAAATTGTTGGTCCTCTGTGCCATTCCTTGACCTGATTCCCTATCCACCATACTATAATAGGATATACAACGGAGGCAAAGGATGCACCACCTTTTTCCAACCACTTCCAAAGCCATTCTCGGCATTCTTGGATTCCTTTTCTTCATAGGGCTTGCCCCGATCCTTGGTCAAATTCCTTCATTCAGTGAACCGTACTCGAATGTAATTTTCTCCTACAGTCTGCAGGATTTTCACGAAATGCTGAGAACCGGCACGGATGAACAACTCAGTCAGGAAAACCTTTATCTCCTGGGAGGTACCATTACCTCCATGGCAATACTCGATCCCGAACTCCAATCCTATTATGTGGATCTGGAGCTCATGGATGCCCACTGGATCGATAGCCGCACCCTGGTTAACTACGAAGCATATATTGTAATTCTCGATTATCGCTTCGCATCCCGGGTATCAACCACTGGGCAAAACAGACCGGGCATGCTCGCTCCCCAAACCCGGGGACTCTTTCTTCTCCAATACTACGGACCAACCGAGTCTTCAACAGGAGAATTAGCCCCCGTATTTATTTTGGTTGATTTTAAACCCTTTTGACCATGAGTCAAGACCCGATGAAAGGCAGTAAAGGACACCACAGAAGGAGCGCTATTTGCCCCTGTCATGCTGATACGGGTGGATCACCCCCATCGCCACCCCCCTTACAAAACCCCTAACACGAGACGCAGTATGCCATTACCCCAGCTGTTGCTATCCCTGTTCTCGCCTCTTGCCTTGTTGCGGATATGGGCTTGGTTTTCAGCTCTGGGATTAATCCTTGTAGCGGATCTGTTGCTAACCATGGCAATCTCCCGGGTCCTGGGGGGATTTGCGGCTGTGGGAATAGGGGGTATTCTAGGTTTTACCCTGGCCCTGCTGATTACCCTAAAAACAAAACGGATCTACCGTATTATGAAATCCCAGGTTTCCCTCGGTCGCTTGAACAATTCAATCATTCATGGATACATGGGTAATCTGGTTCTCATCGGGCTCATGGCTATTCCAGGTTTTTTCTCCACAGCTTTAGCTCTTTTCCTCGCTATAAGCCCATTACCTACTCTCTTAGGCCGGGTTATTCTCGGAACTAAGGATGAGGTCCTATCCCAAATACACGAACACCTCAGCGGTTAAAGATATCCAGACCAAAACAATGCGAATTCCCAGAAAAAAGCGATTTCCCATCCTAACCGCTATTTCCATTTGTCATACCTGCTATAGGCATGTATAATCGGGACCAGGCTTTATTACATAAGGGAATCTCCATGTTCAACACTTTGACAGCGTTTTTATCTTCTCCTGTCTGGCTCAGAATTATTCTGGGGTTTCTTTACCTGTTCTACACCCAGGGAGTTACCAACCAATACAAGGTTCCCTACCAAACCGGATTGCGTGGAATAGGGCTTATTCTCATTGGGCGTGAGTTTTTTGCCTCCTTCCTTCCCCCTACCGGGGTGTTTGTTTTTACCGAACTGTGGATGTACATCCTGCTGGCCAATTGGATTTCCCAATACACCGAAGAAGAAAAACCCAACAGGATCCTGACATTTGTTTCGATTCCCCTGGTACTGGGACTGGAAGCAACCGGACTTATCCTGCAGCAAACCGGTCTGTTTACTATTTTTCAGAACACCGTGCTCTTGTTTGTCGTAGGGTACCTGGGATTAAAAATGAATGGTCTCTCAGTGTATAATGCCAGGAATCCTGAATTTATCATCGAAAACAAAGCGGCTATTTTTTTAGCTCTCCTGGTTCCCCGAGGCATTATGGTCTTCCTGCCCAGCTACCTGAGCCCATTTGTCCAGGGACTGCTTCTCCCACTGAGTACCCTTCCGTTTTTTATCATTATTTTCAAGTACCAGGAATTTTTTCACCAGGAAATGGTGGAAAAAGAGGAATTCAACGACAGTTATATCAACTCTCTGTTCGATTTCATGCGTACTATTGGCTCAGCCATGACCCAGCGTATTGAGGTTAAGTCAATTCTGGAATATGTGGTTCGTACTATTGTAAAACACACCGAAGCCGAGGCAGGTGCAGTCTTCCTTCGGGATGCAGAAAGGAATGTCCTTACTCCCGGGGTTGTACAGGGATACTATCCCCCACCTTTCCCTGTTCCAGCAATAGCAAAGGCAAAACTATCAGGCATTGAGCGGTACTTTGAAAATACCCCAATTCATATCGGGGAAACAGCTCTCGGCCAGGTTGCTGCAGAAAACACCGGTATTTTCATTAGAAAAACCACCGAAGACCCCCGAATGGAGGTAAACACCAAGG
>SKVS01000277.1 GCA_007129335.1 Spirochaetaceae bacterium | reverse complement strand
ATATCCAGAGAAACGGTGTCCCAAATTGGAACCGTCCGTTCGGTAGTCCGGGGGTACGCAGAGGTTGCCATTGCAGCATCGAGTGCCTGTGGAGCCTGCGCTGCCCGATCCAGCTGCCCCGAAGGGAAGCAGAGTGCAGGCCGATTAATCCGAATACCCTTGTCCGAGGACTTTCAACCTGGTGACAAGGTTCAAATTACTCTCCAGTCCCGCCACGGCCTGCTGGCAGTGGTAATAATGTTTCTGGTTCCCCTGGGGCTCCTGGTGGGTACGGTTTTTTATGGGGTGCATTCGGGGCTTTCCGAAGCCCTTGGAGCACTTGCCGGACTGGGAGCAGTTGGAGGCTATGGTTTTTTCATTTGGCTCCTGAATGACAAAATTCAGAATCGTCTGCCCGTGGAAGTCCGCCGGTTAACGTCCCATGAACCTGATTGTTTTCGAGAATAACACCACCCTGTCCCGGAATGGACGGGGGAAAAGGATGACAATATGATAACCTTGTTTGCAGTACTCACCCTTGGTGGCCTTGCTGCCATGTTTGCGGTGTTACTGTTTCTTGTTTCCAAAAGATTCCACGTAACCGAGGATCCCAGAAAGGTCGATGTGGAGGCCCTGCTTCCGGGAATTAACTGCGGAGCCTGTGGGTTCCCCGGTTGTCCCGGCATGGCTGAAGCCCTGGTAAAGGGAGCTGATGAGGGAGACATCAGCCACCTGGTATGTCCCCCTGGGGGGCCAACCACCATGGAAAGCATTGGTGCTTATTTTGGCCTGGAAGTTGGGGCCAGCAAGCCAATGGTGGCGGTGCTCCGGTGTAACGGCTCCTGTGCCAACGCCCCGGCGAAAACCACCTACGATGGTCCGGCGAACTGTGCGATTGCCCATTCCCTTTACGCCGGAGAAAGCGGGTGTCCCTTCGGTTGCTTTGGCCACGGGGACTGTGAAGTTTCCTGCGAGTTCGATGCCCTTCATGTTAATCCCGAAACCGGACTTCCCGAGGTCATTGAAGAAAAGTGTACCGCCTGTGGAAAATGCGTTATCGCTTGTCCGAGGAACCTTTTTGAGTTACGGCCCATTGGGAAACGAAGCCGTCGGGTTTTTGTTAGCTGTCGTAACACCGAGAAAGGGGCTGTGTCCAAGAAGCATTGCTCGGTTTCCTGTATTGGGTGCGGCAAATGCGCAAAGGTATGCCCGGTTGATGCTATTCCTATTGAAAATAACCTTGCCTATATAGATCCGGAAAAATGTATTGCCTGTGGAAAATGTGTTCCCGAATGTCCTACCGGAGCAATTCTTGCCACCTTTCCAATAAAGGTGAAAAAACCTGTTCCTGCAGGTGAACCATCCCCTGCGGCAAAGCCCGCACCAGCTGAGTAAGGAGCCAGAATGAGTGCACCAGTTACAGAATCAGGAAAACTAATGACCTTTCCCCGAGGCGGTATACATCCTCCGGAGCAGAAAATTACCCAGGATCAACCTATTCAAGCCTGTCCCCTTCCCCAGGAAGCGGTGGTCCTGCTGGCACAGCACATTGGAGCCCCAGCAGAACTTCAGGTAAAGGTTGGCGACCAGGTCAAGGTGGGAACCCTTATCGGTAAGGCGCCGGGACTCATTAGCGCGAACATCCACTCACCGGTTTCCGGTAAAGTAAAGAAAATAGAGCCCCGGACCGACGCTTCAGGATACCCGAAAACCGCTGTTCTCATAACGGTGGATGGGGATGAATGGGAGGATTCCGTTCATGAGTCCAAGGATTTTCCCTGGAATGGCAGGCCTCTAAAAAGAGATATTCAGGCAAGCCCTGAGGAAATCCGGACTGCTTTGGCCAATGGGGGTATTGTCGGTATGGGAGGGGCAGCCTTTCCTACCAATGTAAAATACATGGTACCGCCGGGAAAAACCCCCGAATACCTCATTATTAATGGGGTAGAATGTGAACCTTACCTGACCGCGGATCATCGGGTCATGCTTGAGCTGGCTGATGAAGTCATGGTGGGAACCGAAATCCTGCGAATTGCTCTGGGTGTGGAAAAAGCCATAATCGGTATAGAGGCAAACAAACCCGATGCTCTGTCCCTTATGGAAAAGAAAGCTCAGGATTATCCCAATATTTCGGTGCAGGGCCTGGTGGTTAAGTATCCCCAGGGTGCAGAAAAACAGTTGGTCCGGGCTATAACCGGCCGGGAAGTTCCCTCGGGAAAACTCCCGCTGGATGTAGGCTGTGTGGTAAACAATGTGGGTACCGCCCAGGCGGCCTACCTGGCAGTTCAGTATAACCGTCCATTTATCGATCGGGTTCTTACTGTTACCGGCACGGGTCTTTCCAATCCGGGGAATTTCCTGGTCAGACTGGGAACTCCAATTCAACAGGTAATTGAGCTGGCTGGGGGATTGCCCGAAGGTACGGGAAAAATTATTCTCGGTGGACCTATGATGGGTAAGGCAACCGGAAGCCTCGATACCCCGGTTGCCAAAGGCACGAGCGGCATCCTTCTTCTGGACCAAAAACAGGCCAAACGGGCAGCGGTGCAGCCCTGTATCAGGTGCAGCCGTTGTGTAGGTGTGTGCCCGATGGGCTTGGAGCCCTATATTCTGTCGGAACTTGCCCGGCAAAACCGGTACTCCGAAGCAGAGAGCAGGGGAATTATGGATTGTGTAGAGTGCGGTAGCTGCTCTTACACCTGTCCGAGCCACCGGGATCTGGTGGACTGGATTCGATACGGGAAAGCCAGAATAATGGCCAACCGGAGAAAGGGGAAGGCATAATGAGCAGTTCTTTTGTAGTATCTCTGTCGCCCCACGTGCGCACCAAGGATTCGGTTTCCAGCGTTATGTGGACCGTAGTTATTGCTATGGTACCGGCAATTCTTGCGGGATTATGGGCCTTTGGAATAAGTGCTGCCCTGGTACTGGGGCTTTCAACAGCAGCCTGTGTACTCAGCGAATGGTTCATTACCGTAGTCATGCTGAAAAAGCCCAACCGGCTGGCCGATGGATCAGCCGTAGTAACCGGCCTTTTATTGGGCATGAATCTGCCTGCAGGAACTCCCCTGTGGCAGGTTCTTTCCGGAGCGGTGTTTGCTATTGGTGTAGGGAAAATGGTGTTCGGCGGACTGGGTCATAATCCCTTCAATCCCGCTTTGGTGGGCAGGGCATTCATGCTGACCAGTTTCCCAGCAGATATGACAGCCTGGCCTGCACCGAACCTGTTTCGCTGGAATCTGCTTCAGTTCGGAGGTGCATCCCGATACACAGCAACCCTGGGAGCTGATGCAGTTTCCGGGCCTACTGCCTTGGGGCTGGTAGCTGAAGGGGCTGCCCATACCGAAGGTTTGTCCGCAATTCAGGGACTCCCTGGTCACTTGGACCTCTTCCTGGGAACCATTCCCGGCTCCATGGGGGAAATCAGTGCCCTGGCTATTCTTGTTGGAGGAGTCTTTCTCCTGGCAAAAAAAATCATATCCTGGGAGTCTCCGATATTTTTCCTGGCAGGGCTCAGCGTGTTTACCGGTCTTTTTTGGATTCTTGATCCATCCCGCTACGCCGACCCGCTGTACCACATTCTTGCCGGAGGAGCCATGCTGGGTGCCTGGTTCATGGTAACCGATATGGTTACCTCTCCCATGACACCCAGGGGGCGCATGATTTTTGCCGGATCTGCGGGACTCCTGACCGGTGCAATTCGGTTATTCGGTGCATTTCCCGAAGGAGCCAGTTATGCAATTCTCATTATGAATTCCTTTGTACCAATTATCGACCGGTACATTAGGCCAACCCGCTTCGGGTCGAAGCAGGCAGACCTGTCCAGGAAAGGGAGGTAAGGAATGTCAGATCAGGTACAAAAATCCAAACAACTGGCCTCAACCTTTCCGAACATGGTCATGATCATGACCCTCCTGGCGGTGATCTCTGCGGGAGCTCTTGGTTTGACCTATACCGGTACGGCCGAACGGATTGCCCAAAATGCGTTAGAAAAACAAAAAGCTGCTCTTGGGGCTGTTCTTCCCTCCTTTACCAACGATCCGGTATCCGAAGCGGTAGTATCATCGGTGGATGGGCGAATTACCCTGTATCCAGCCATGGAAAACGGCCGGCTAACCGGTCTTGGTGTGCAAAGTTACAGCGACAGGGCCTTCGGCGGTTCCCTGACCCTTATGGCGGGTTTCGATTCCCAGGGGAAGCTCTTAACTGCTCAAGCACTACAGCACGCAGAAACTCCGGGATTGGGAAGCAAGATCACCCTTGCAAGCTTCGTGTCCCAGTTCGAAGGATTAGTTCCTGCTGCCTTTCCCCTGGCGGTAACCCGGGATGGCGGCCAGGTGGATTCCATTACCGCTGCCACAATTAGTTCCCGGGCCTATGTGGAAGCCCTCAACCGGGCCCAGGCCGCCGCCCAGGCTTATTTTCAGGAGGTCCAATAATGATTAACCTCAAGCAAAATTTAACCAAGGGGTTTATTAAAGAAAACCCCGTTTTTGTCCTGCTTTTGGGCATGTGTCCGACCCTGGGGGTAACTACCTCGGGTATGAATGGTTTGGGCATGGGCCTTGCGACTACTGCGGTACTGCTGGCATCGAACATGGTAATTTCCCTTATTAAAAACATCATTCCCGACAAGGTCCGCATTCCCGCCTATATTGTGGTAATTGCGAGCTTTGTAACCATTATTGATTTATCTATGTCGGCCTATGTTCCTGCCTTGCACGAACAGCTGGGTCTGTTTATTCCCCTTATTGTAGTAAACTGTATTATTTTGGGACGGGCCGAAGCCTTTGCCAGCAAAAATGGTCTGTTTGCATCCTTTATAGATGGAATATCCATGGGACTTGGTTTTGCATTTGCCCTGACACTCCTGGGAGTTATACGGGAAATTTTGGGATCGGGTGCTGTTTTTGGATTCCCTCTGGTGGCTGAAGGCTCTGCCACCATGTTGCTTTTCGTCATGCCTCCCGGAGCGTTTATTGCTTTGGGACTGTTGATTGCCGGGGTGCGGAGTTTGACAAACCTCAGCGCCCGGCTGGCTGTACAGAACAGCCGAACACCCGTTGTGTCCCCCGAGCCCGCAGGAGGTAAGGCATGAATTATTTTTCACTGATTATTGGTGCATTGCTGGTAAACAACGTTGTCCTCGTACAATTCCTGGGAATTTGCCCCTTTCTTGGGGTTAGCTCCAAAATTTCCACCGCTGTGGGTATGGGCTCAGCTGTCATGTTCGTTATGACCCTTGCAACCCTGGTTACCTACCTGGTTCAGTCCTTGGTTCTGGTACCCCTGGGTATTCAGTTCATGCAGACCGTTGCCTTCATTCTGGTTATTGCTGCCCTGGTGCAAATGGTGGAAATGGTTCTGAAAAAGGTCAGCCCGGCCCTGTATCAGGCTCTGGGAGTGTTCTTGCCCCTCATTACTACGAACTGTGCCATTCTGGGGGTTGCCCTCATTGTTGTTCAGAATAACTATTCCCTGGTAGACGGACTCATATATGCTCTTGCAACCAGTGCCGGTTTTGCTCTGGCTCTGTTTGTATTTGCGGGAATCCGGGAAAGGCTGGAATTTGCCGATGTGCCGCCGGTACTGAAGGGTGCGCCCAGTTCGCTCATAACAGCAGGCCTTCTGGCCCTTGCGTTCATGGGATTTTCTGGGATCGTTTAAAAAGGTTTTGCCAGTGCATCAAAGCTTGGGGTAAACCGTGAAACCACACTACAGGTAGCTTATCCTGAAACCAGGTATCCCCCATACCTGGGGGTTACCACAAGCTTCGATCCACCAGGGAAGGTCTTCCATGAGCTTCAGTGACCTGGCACACATGCCCCCGTGAAAGGGGGCTGTTATTTCTATGCTATTTTCCAGCTTATGTATCGAGCATCCAGTCCACCGCTGCCCCTGCATGAAGGACAGTAGTGTCTGCCATATATACCGGACAATCTTCCTGTTGTACCAAAAGGCCTATTTCGGTACAGCCTAACACAATGCCCTGTGCACCCTTTTCTGCCAGATCGTAAATTACCTTGCGAAAATACTCTCTGGATGATTTTTGCAGAATTCCCTGTACCAGTTCCTCGAAAATAATGCGGTGAATTTCCCGCCGTTGAGCCTCTTCGGGAATAAGGACGTCTATGCCCTCGGACTCCAGTTTGCTCCGAAGAAACCCATCCTCCATAGTAAAGGAGGTACCCAACAGGCCGGCAGTTTTTAAATCCCTGGTACGAAACGCCTGAGCAACAGGCAAGGCAATGTGCAGGAAGGGAATGGTAAGATCTTGGGAAATGCGATCGTAAACCTTGTGCATGGTATTGGTAGTAAGAATTAATCCCTGAGCACCTGCTGCCTCCAGGTTTCGTGCGTGTCCACCCAGTATGGATCCAATGGTTTTCCAATCATGGTTGTGCATAAGGGTGGCAAGGGGAGCAAAATCTACCGAATTCATCAGAATCGGTGCAGAATGGAGGTTTCCCAGTCTTCGATGTACCTCCTGATTAATAAGCCGGTAGTATTCAAGCGTAGATTCCCAACTCATTCCGCCGAGAATGCCCAGGTTCTTCATTGGACCTCCTATTCTATTATTGCTGGTGAAGCTCAGAAATGCAATT
>SKVS01000165.1 GCA_007129335.1 Spirochaetaceae bacterium | reverse complement strand
TGAGGGGGAGCTTTCGGCAGTTTCTGTTCTTGAACATCAATAAGACTTCATTTGCTGCATTTTCCGGACTTTCTTTTGAATTTTCCGGACCAGGGCTTTTTTCTTTCTATTCTTTATGGTTGACGGTTTTTCGAAATACTCCCGCTTCTTCCATTCTCGAATAATACCCTCTTTTTCTACCATGCGTTTAAACCGCTTAATAGCCTTTTCGAGGTTCTCACCCTCATCTACTCGTATTTGAGCTATGGGAATCACCACCTTTCTTTAAAAAGTCCTCACACTATAAGAAATACTGTTTGTGTTGTCAAGTAAGGTTACAGATCACAGGTTAAACCCATAGGCGAACAAAACCTCAATCCATAAGTATTGGGTTAGTTATAAAGAATTCCGGGTCCACGCTTTCCAGCAAAATTCTTGCCTCCCAATGGAGATGAGGCCCGGTGGATAAACCGGTGCTTCCCAGCTTACCGATGATTTGCCCCTGCCGCACCAGCTGATTCAAAGTAACATTCAGAGAATCCAGATGAAAATACAGGGTGAACAGCCCGGGCACATGTTCAAGAACAAGGGTCCAACCGGTTACCTGTCTGAATGCTGCAAATACTACCATTCCATCTCCCGGTGCAAACACCGGGGTTCCGGTTGGTCCTCCATAATCGACACCTAAATGAATGCTGGTTGCCCTGGTACCGTCATCATAAACAAATACCCGCCTGTCACCGTAATAGGCAGTACGGCGAATTGATTCCAAGGGAAAAATGAAGGTTCCTGTCCAAAACCAGTTCTGGGGATTGGCTGTGGATAAAATTCTTCCCAGGGTCTCTGACTCGGCGGCCCTTTGCTGGGGATTGGATGTTCTGACAAGGGTTTGCTGACGGTTCAAGGGGATTATTTCTTCATTGAAATCCCTAGTATGTACCCGAAAAATCCTTTGCAAGGTTGTAGACCTGCCGGAAGCATGGGTATAAGCAATTTCAAAACGATAATAACCAGGGGGCATGGTATTGGGCAGGGCAAGAAAGAGATACCAGGAGTTTTGGGCTTCCCGGAGAAAACCTTCAGCTGAAGAAACGGTACGGTTTCGGGGATTGGTTATTCTTGCAGAAACAAAGGCGTACTCCCTGTCGGGTATTTCAACAATAAGAGGATCTCCGGGAAAAAGTTGTCTGGTTGTAAAGAGAAAATGCTGTTGGACCGGGTTACCTTCGTAGGCGAAAATAAGCTGCCCAGGGATTACAACCATGAGCAGAATTGTGCTCAAAAGGAAAGATTTATATGTCATAGGTCCTAGCCTTTATTCTGTTTGACATCCAGGAGTTGGAGTTGGAGGGTTTGATTTGTACCCCAAAAGTTTTTATCCAGGTGAAAAACCGCATCAATTTTTCCTGACTTGGCAATATCCACCCCCACCCGAGGAGCACCACCCCACATAAGAGCAGGCCACTTCGTTTTTCCTACAGATAAGGTTAACTTTATATGCTCCTGGGTCTTACCCAAAAATTGCACATCATCAATAACTGCGTCATTCACCTGGTAGGTTATTCGGGGAAATTCCTGGCCATGGGGGTGAAAGAGTTTATCCAAATCTTCCAGACCGGGATTCATCCTATCGTGGGGTACCTTGAGATCTACCACAAGTTTTTCTTCGGCTTCTTCGTCCAAGGGTAAATAATCCAGAATTTTGGTAATTCGTTGATGGAACTCATCAAATTTTTGGGCTGGCAGGCTAAATCCACCTGCTGCATCGTGCCCTCCCCAGTTCTCGAACACATCCTCGAAGTAGGACATAAATCGAGTAGCGGAAAATCCCCGGACCGTTCGAATTGAGCCGACTGCCCGGCCTTCCACGAAAGCTACGACCACCGAGGGAACGTTAAACTCCCTGGAAAGCCTTCCAGCGAGGATGCCGGTAATTCCCCGGTGAACCGAATCATCCCGCACAAGGAGAAAACGGTTCTTAAATTCAGCCTTGCTCTGTTTTGCCAAGGGGTATATTTTCGACCAGGCCTGAGCTCCTAATTCTTTTCTGGAATCGTTCATAGCAACAACAGATTTAACCAGTTCTCCGACCTGGGTTTCCGGCTGTTCCTTGGCGAGCAAGAGTTGTACAGCCTGATCGGGCTTTCCCATACGACCGGTGGAATTAATTATTGGTCCCAGCTTCCACCCAAGGTCGGTGGAGGAGATCGGCTTACCAGCCAGCTTTGCTACATGCAATAACTGACGCAGTCCCTGTCTTCGGGTTTTTTCAAGGGATGCAAGACCAGCCCTGACTAAAGAACGGTTTTCATCTCTCATTGGCATCATGTCAGCAACCAGTCCCATAGCTACAAGATCCAGATCCTGCAGATACTCGTCTGTCAGTTGGGGGTTCTTGTGAAGAAGGTAGGATATCACCAGTTGTTTCAGAGCTTCGATTTCGAGGGGTGTTTTCGGGGAAAATTTTGCCAGCTTGCTCCCTTGGAGCATCCGCAACAAGCTCACCCCCTGGAGGGAGGGAAATACTTTAGCAATTTCTGAAGAAATATCTGTTACGCCTATTTCTGCCTGGGGTCCAAAGACCTGTTTCATGAGCCTGACCTGGGCCTTCTCTCCGTACACGAGGATTTCCTCGTTCGCCAAGAAGGATACCAGCCTGGTGTCTTCGGGGCGGATAAGACCCGGCACTATGGTCTCTACCAGGCGGTCTACCTCCACGAGATTTTCCAGTTTTACCGCTTCGAAAATGATAGATTCGTTCCCTGGACGGACATTTAACAGGGTAAAGCGTTGTTTAAACATATTCGTGCCGGCAAAACGAAGAGCCCACAGAACCTTGCTTACCAGGGCAGCTCCGCAAAGACCATCGAAGGGGTAACCCGAATCGTCGAGTTTGGGATTAATAATGGCCACAGCCTCAGGAATGGTGTCCTGGGGATTATGGTGGTCAATGATAATAGTATCGATTCCCAGGGATGTTGCGAAATCCACCTCCTGAACCGAGGTTATTCCACAATCTACCGTTATTATAAGCGTACCATCCTGGCTTGCAAAATTCTGTATTGCCTCTATGGTTAAACCATAGTGCTCATCCCCCATGGGAATCTGCCAAAGCGTATCTATTCCCAGTTCCTCCAACCGGCTTGTAAGCAGGGCAGTAGAGGTAATGCCATCCACATCCCTGTCACCAAAAACCAGAACCTTCTCCCCTTCTGACTTGGCCATGAGTATGCGTTCTACCGCATCGCCCATGTCGGCGAAAAGAAAGGGATTATGAACAGACCGAATATCATCATCCAGAAAAAAACGGATATCCTGGGGTTCTTTTATACCCCGGCGAATAAGAATTGCAGCGGTTAAAGGATCGCAACCGTATCGCTGTACATACTTTTCCACTTCTTCCTTGCTAACCTCTGGTAATTCCCAAATCATACTGCCTGAATTTCCTCTATAATAGATTGACTACCCGGCTGACAAGCAGCGGGTTTCATGGTTATGGAAGATTCCAGGTACACTCGGGCTTGCCGGGCATGTTCTTCGTTCATGGCCCAGTAGCGAAACAATGGCTGACCCTTCTGTACCCTATCTCCCACCCTCTGATAAACCTGAATACCTACATGGGGATACACAGGATCGGTGGTTTTACTTCGGCCTGCTCCCAGGTATACACCCGCCATTCCTACCTGAAAAGCGTCCAGGGTGTGCAGGAACCCCGATTGTTCTGCCAGTACTTCTGCGGTAACAGGAGCTCTATAGACTCCGATTTTTTCATACATTTGTTCAACATTTCCCTTTTGCAGCTCAATGTTCTTTTCAAAAAGAGCAAGGGCCTTGCCGTTGGATAGATTTTTCAGACAGTCTTTCAAGGCAGCTTTTTTGGTTTGATGGATCCCCGAAACAACCAACATCCAGGCGGTAAGGTGGAGGGTGACTTCCATGAGCTGTGCTGATGGACCGGTACATACCAGATCACCCGTATCGGTCCAGGTTGCAGACCATGCAGGGGAATCGGGTTTCAGACATTCCACCGATTCTTCCACTTCGAGAAAATTGCCGACCATGGTTCCCAGGGGCTCATCCATCCGGGTAAGAACGGCTACAATGTTTTTCCCTAATTGTGTTCCCGTATCCACTAAACTCCGGGCAAGGGCCCGGGCCTGATCGGGGTTTTTCATGAATGCGCCTGAACCGGTTTTTACATCGAAAACCAGGGAGTCTGCACCCTCTGCAAACTTTTTGCTGAGTATGCTCCCGGTTATCAGAGGAATGGATTCCACGGTCCCGGTTGCATCCCTGAGTGCATAGAGCAATCGGTCTGCAGGAACTATTTCTTTCGATTGACCGGTCATTGCAAATCCGCCCTGCTCAATTATGCGGACAAATTCCTTGGAATTCAAAGCTGTTGTGTAACCGGGAATTGATTCAAGCTTGTCCAGGGTGCCTCCGGTATGTCCAAGACTCCGGCCGCTCATCATGGGAACCTGTGCACCACAGGCGGCAGCAAGGGGAGCCAAGATCAAAGAAACCTTGTCGCCCACTCCACCGGTGCTATGCTTGTCCACAAAGGGACCAGGAAGAGTTGAAAGGTCCATGGTGCTGCCCGATTGAATCATGATTTTTGTCAGGTTACTGGTTTCCTCGGGCGTCATTCCCTGGAAGTACACTGCCATGAGCCATGCAGAAACCTGGTATTCGGGAATGTCTCCAGCAACATACCCCCGAATAAATGATTCGAGTTCTTCAAAGGAAAGAGAACCACCATTTCTTTTTTTGATGATGCTGTCTAGGGCTCGCATGGTATCCTCCAATGGCAGATAACTGACAACCTGAAAATCTGCAGCCTGTAAAATACCATATTTTCAAGCCATCTACCAGACTAGGATAATACATTTCTGTTCTTGTCCTGGGCTAGAACCCCCTGGATCCTTTACCCCTGAAAATGGATGTTGCCCCTGAGGACCATTCATCGTATGTTGTTTCCATGAATCATATGTTATTTGTCGACCTTGATGGTGTTCTCGCTGACTTTGACCGTGGGGTTTTTGAGCTTACCGGAAGCTACCCAAATGAAATGCATCCCCGCAAAATGTGGCCCAGACTGGCAACTGCCGAGGGTTTTTACGCTCATTTGCCCTGGATGCCCGATGGTGTGGAGCTGTGGAATGGGGTAAAACACCATGATCCGGTAATTCTTACGGGTCTTCCTATGGGAAAATGGGCCGAACCGCAAAAACGCACATGGTGTTCCCGGGAGTTGGGACCAGAGATACCTGTTATTACCTGCATGAGCCGGGATAAGGCCCAGAAGGCCAGGGATTATGTAGGACCAAGCATAATCCCTATTCTTATTGATGACCGAATAAAACTGAAGGAAGCCTGGGAAGCCATGGGTGGAGTATTCATTCATCATACCAGCGCTGCTGCTTCCCTGAAACTGCTGTCTCATGTGGTCCGATCGTAGCGTACCGAAAGTTAACCAAAAGGTGCCACGGTATGATTAGATTCGGAACATGCCTGCAGCAGTGCGGACACTATTGAGCTTCCTGCCGATAAACTGCTGAACAAGATGAATACCCAGATTGTACAGGGGTGTAATGGTATGGGAAGGAAGGGCTTCCTTTCCCGTCCTGGTGTAAGGTTTTTCTTTTACCCACTGGAGAATAGTGAGGGACGGTGGAGGTAGTACCAGATGGTGTCCGGACATATCGTGTTTTTCTGGGGTATGCATGAAGGCTGTATCCAGAAAACTAAAGTATACCTGCTGATCCGGCAATAACTTGCGGCCTGAAGTACCACAAAAATCCAAATCGGGACATACCCCCGCAAAAAGCAAATAATTCCACAGGAATAATGCCAGGATAGACATGGGATGAACTTGCCGCTGGGGATTTTCCGTTACTTCAAACGCAAAACCTTCCAGGAAATCCAGACATGCTGCAAACAGGTCGAACATTTCCCGGGATTCAGATTCTACATGACCAAGAAGCATGATTTCAGCTGCAATACTGGCAGCAAAAAACGATTGGATCTGAGCCCTAATTCCTTCGGGTAGAATGGTCACATCGAAGTCAGTTATTTTCATACTGTTATGGACCTTGTCCTCATAGAGGTACACGGTTCCCCGGGCAAAGGGCAGCGCAGCATTGCGAAGCTTCCCTTTCTGGCTGGCAGCTCCATGAGCAATTGCCGAAATGTTTCCCCGAAAAGGGGTACACAGGAGAACCCCTTTGTGGTTATCTCCTATCCTATGGGTTTTTAGAACTATTGCTTCGGTTGACCAGTTTCGACTCATTGAAAATACAGTATATCCCTAGACAAGAAGTATGAGAATGCTTGACCAGAAGTAACACCCTTCGTACCTTATGGATTATCCTAAATTAGTAGGGCAAGAACGGACGCTTGCAAAAACTCAACATTTTCTGGTGAAAGGGATTTGCACGTTACCTCCCGGGACCAGCTATTTTTCATGAAAGGAAAAGGGGAACCTATGGAACCACAACAAATTGTACCCAGCGAACAAGCTTTACCGAATAAGATCCGGGTAATTCCTGTTATGGGAAAACCCATTTTTCCCGGAATATTCACCCCCCTCATGATTACCAGCAATGAGGACATTCATACCATCGAGCAATCTCTTAGTTCGG
>SKVS01000222.1 GCA_007129335.1 Spirochaetaceae bacterium | reverse complement strand
TATTCTTTTCCAGTTTATTGTACTTTTTTTACTACTGGCAGGGGTATGGGGTAAGCTATGGTGACAAACTACTCCCGGCGCAACCCTGGAAAAACCCGTTTATGTCATTCCTATTCAGGGGAATATTGAGGCTTCAACTGCGGTCTTTGTACAACGAAGAATTCAGGAGGCCTTGGCTGCCGGGGCAGATACCCTCGTGTTTCCCATTGATACCTTCGGTGGCAGGGTCGATTCAGCCCTGAGAATTGCTTCCCTGATCGGTTCGGTCGAAGATCAGCGAACCATAGCCTTTGTTGGTCTTGGTGGAGATAATCTGGGAGTAAGTTGGTCTGCCGGCGCGCTCATTGCCCTGTCGACCAGGGAAATTTATATGGCTCCAGGCACCTCCCTGGGGGCTGCCGCACCGGTACTAGCCGCACCCGATGGAACCGCCGGAGATGCGGGGGAAAAAACCGTCAGTGCTGTTCGGGCTCAGATGGCAGCCCTGGCAGAAAAGAACGGTCACCCTCAGTCCCTTGCCCTTGCCATGGTAGATTATGATGTGGAAGTAATAGAACTCCTGGTCGATGGGAAGAGTATTCCCATGCTCCGGGAGGACGCAACCCTGTTGTTGGAACGGGACCCCGATGGAGGAACCCTTGGCCGGACTATTTCTGCAAAGGGTAAGCTCTTGTCCCTTACCGCTGGAGAAGCCCTTCGCTATGGACTCTCAACAGCAACCGTGGGAAACCTGGGCGAACTTGCCGCTCTCCTGAATCGGGAGAATTCCTTTGTTTTCCTGAATCCGAATATGGCAGATGATTTAGTAGTACTGCTCACATCCCCGGGCTTTCAGTCCATCCTCATACTCGCTGGGCTTGTAGCCCTGTTCCTGGAAATTAATTCTCCTGGTTTCGGCATACCAGGCAGTATAGCCCTCATTGCCTTTGCTGTACTCTTTGGTTCAAATATGCTCATGGGTACCCTGGGATCCCTGGAAATTATCCTTTTTATTCTTGGGGTGGGTCTTCTTGTTGTGGAGATTTTTGTTCTCCCAGGGTTTGGCATAGCCGGAATTACGGGGTTAGGAAGCATTTCTCTTGCGCTGATCCTGTCCATGCAGGATTTTATTCTTCCGGAAAACCAGTGGCAATGGGACATTTTCAGCCAGAATGCCCTTACCGTTGCATCGGGAGTAGTCCTGGGTATTCTGACCATAGGACTCCTTATTGCCTTCGGACCAAAAATCCATCTCTTTGACCGGCTAACACTGAAAACAGCAATAACCGGTACCGCAACACAGGATCTGCCCCCAGGTGATTCAACGGTTCCCAATACCTCGGCAACCAGCTCTCAGGTAAAAAAGAAGGAAAAAATACCCGGTCAATCGGCTAACCCTGAGTCCACCGATGTACAGGCAGCAGTACCCTGGGATTACACCCCAAAAATTGGGGACAAGGGCATTGCCCAAACAGTACTTCGCCCTTCGGGCAGAGGAACCTTCTCCGGACACACGGTAAGCGTTGAAGCAGAGGGAGGGTTTGTTCCCCAGGGAACATCCATTCGTGTTACCATGCTCAAGGGCGGGGTTGTTTACGTGAGCCCCGGAAAAACAAAACGGCAGGATTCCTGACCGGGGAACATGATTCAGTACCGAGGTCTTCAGCACAAGGGCTTAAGACCAGTGCTCGAAACAAAAGAGTTGTAAACTAAATGATAGTGTACTTAAGCTTATACACTCATACCTAGGAGGATTGAACATGTATATCATTGCGGCGTATGTTGCTGTGGGCCTGGTAGCCCTGGGATTTCTCTTTCTCTTTCTTAAGTTTTTTGGCTTATGGTTTCGCTCACTTCTTTCAGGTGCTCCTGTGGGAATGGGGAAACTCATTGGCATGTGGCTTCGCCACGTTAAACCGTCGGTTATTGTGGATGCACGGATCATGTTGACCAAAGCGGGTATAGAAATAGATTCTGACCTGTTGGAAACCCATTTTCTCGCCAGAGGAAACGTTTCCCGGGTTAGCTTGGCCTTGGTAGCAGCCAGTAAGGCCAGTATTCCCCTGCCCTTCCAGCGGGCAGCGGCCATTGATCTTGCAGGAAGGGATGTACTTGAAGCGGTGAAAACCAGCGTCAACCCCAAGGTTATTGACTGTCCTGACCCCACGAAGGGTAAATCCACCATAGATGCCGTTGCCAAGGACGGAATCCAACTCCAGGTAAAAGCCCGGGTAACAGTGCGTGCCAATATTGAGCGGCTCGTCGGAGGAGCAACCGAGGAAACCATTATTGCCAGGGTAGGAGAAGGAATTGTTACTACCATTGGTTCATCCGAGTCCTACAAGGCGGTTTTGGAAAATCCAGACAATATATCCAAACGGGTATTAGAAAAGGGCCTCGATGCAGGTACAGCCTTTGAAATATTGTCCATCGATATTGCTGACATAGATGTGGGGGCCAATGTGGGCGCAAAACTCCAGGCAGATCAGGCAGAGGCAGATAAACGGCGGTTTCAAGCCGAAGCTGAAAAGCGCAGGGCTGCAGCTCAGGCTCAGGAACAGGAAATGCTGGCTCTGGTCCAGGAAAACAGAGCAAAGGTTGTTCTTGCAGAAGCTGAAATTCCCCTGGCTATTGCGGAGTCTTTCCGTAAGGGACAGTTAGGCATTATGGATTATTACCGAATGACAAACATACAGGCGGACACTCAAATGAGAAAATCCATCGGTGGCGAAGGTGCCGAGGGCACGAAGGCCTAAGAGGGACAACCATGTTTGAGGAATTATTCGAGCTGATTTTCTTCTTCGTACCTCTTGCCTTCATCCTGTATCTGCGGTTTTTCCATAATAGACGATCGACAAATCAGAATGAACAACGTCCCCCGGGAATTCTTTCCCGGGGTGTCCGATCAGTACAGAAAGGTCTTGAATCATTATTCACAGAAACTGGTGAAACAGACGAAGATTTAATGAATAACAAGGAAGGTCTTCCTTCCCGGGAAAGTCCTGAATCCAAACCCCCGGGGCAGGTGGCGAAACCGAAGACCCTACCCTACAAAAAGATCCAATCCCATTCGGTTATGACCCAGGTTTCAGGACTCTACTCTATTCCAGCAGAGGATCCTCCCCAGGTTTCTTCCAGGGCTATACCCGGACAATCAACAGCAAAAGAACTGCCCGCAAGACTGCAGAAATTGACTGCCTGGCAACGGGCCGTAGCATTACAGGAAATTCTTGGAAAGCCCAAAGGGCTTTCGGATTAAATCAGGTTTTACCATTTACCAGTGCTCTGTGCCTTGCCGCTGGCCCCAACCCAAAAAATAGAGTAAGATTGGTTCAACTATGAGTGAATTTCTGAACCCCCTCCTTCTCAACCTTGTTTCCCTTCGGGATTTTTTTGGCGACCATGTCCTGTTCACCCTGGGTCTCATGCTCCTTATTGGATATGCTATTGGTAAACTCTGTGGAAAAATCGGTTTGCCGGAAATAACCGGCTTCATTCTGGCTGGGGTACTGGTCAGTGAACCGCTTTTGGGTATTCTTCCCTACCACATGAGCTCATCGATGAAAATCATTACGGAAGTTGCCCTGGGACTCATAGCGCTGACCATAGGAAGTGAATTTTCCCTGTCCAAACTCAGACGCCTGGGTTCAAAAATTCTTGTTATTACCCTGGCACAGTTGTTCCTGGTCTTCAGCCTGACCTATCCCGCCATGGTAGCAGCGGGACTGGACCCTGCTTTTGCCCTTATTATTGCATCCATTGCAACCGCCTCTTCCCCGGCAGTCCTTGTGGCTATTGTTCAATCTATGAGAATTCATGGAACCTTTGTGGATTATTTATACGGGGTAGTCGCCCTGCTCGATGCAGGAACGGTTGTGCTCTTTGGTATAACCTTTTCCCTGGCTGCAGGAATGTTAGGATTAACTGCGGGTGGAGGACCTCTGGTTCTCCTGGCTGGAGCACTGGGTGAGGTATTTTTCTCCCTGCTGGGAGGATTCGCTATGGGTATTCTTATTCACCTTGCTGTACGGAACAAACACCACACCAATGAGGTAATGCTTCTTACCCTGGGTATTACCTTTACGGTTATTGCTGGGGCAATTGTTCTTCACCTGTCTCCCCTTCTCATTAACATGACCGCAGGGGCTGTACTGATTAATCTTTCGCCCAGGCACCACCGAATATTCCGGATAATCGAACCGATGACCCCGCCCTTGTACGCCCTGTTTTTTGTTCTTGCGGGAAGCGAACTGCGTCTTTCCCTCCTTACCCAGCCGAGTCTTCTCATTCTTGGGGGTGTTTACCTGGCAGTTCGAGCGCTGACAAAGTATGTCGGGGTCTACCTTGGTGCCCTGGTTTCAAAAGCACCTTTGACTGTGCGAAACTACCTGGGACTGTGCATGTTTCCCCAGGCGGGTGTCTCCCTGGGCCTGGTGCTTTTTGTCCAGGCTTCCCCCGTATCGGCTGCCATGACCCCCGAGCAGTATGGGGTAACTGCAACCCTCGTAAACATTGTTCTGCTGTCGGTTTTCGTCAACCAATTAATTGGACCGCCATTTGCAAAACTTGCCCTGAAACGGGGCATGAGTCTGGAAGGATAAGCCATGGAACTCATACAAACCCTCAATCCAAAATGCTGTACCACCGACCTGCACGGAAAAACCAAGGACCAGGTGCTTCTGGCCCTTTCTGAATTGGTTTGCAAGAACCCTGCTTTGGAAGGCATAGATCCCCAGGAGGTATTCATACAGCTGAAAACCCGGGAATCCCAGGGTTCCACAGGTTTCGGCAAAGGTATTGCTATTCCCCATGCCCGGCTGGACTCGGTAAAAGATTTTGTTGTTGCCGTGGGAGTATCCCGAAGAGGTCTTCCCTTCGATGCCCTGGATAAACGGAAATGCCGGCTTTTTTTCGTTATTCTTGGACCGAGCGACGGGGCTGCGGATCACTTAAAGGTTCTGGCCGCAATTTCACGTCTGGCCAGTCAACCGGATGTAAAAAAGGAGCTGTTAAAAAGCCCCTCAGGCATTGGCCTCTATGAGACCCTGGCCCGACGTGTTGCGGACCTGAACACCTCTTTTCACACCCGTAAGGCTATGAAACTCATGTTTCTGGTTCTCTACTACGAGGATCTGCTCTACGATATTTTGGAGTATTTTTTGGCACAGGGAATCGATGGGGCTACCATTACCGAGGGGTACGGTATGGGACAATACATTTCCAATGTTCCCTTATTTGCTGAGTTTATTGGATTCATGCAGCCCCGAAAGAATCAGAGCAAAACCATTATGGCTATTTTCCCTGCTGAACAGGAGAACCAGTTAATTGCGGGAATTGAAGAAATTACCGGCAATCTGAACACCTCCCAGGGAGCAATGATCATGACCACCGACTTGAGCTTCTACAAGGGGACTATGAAGGTTATGTAATGCACCTGTTACATTACCGGTACAGAAGTCTTTGAAATCTCTATAATCAAGATCTGTCAAAGGATCTGTCAAAGGATCTGTCAAAAAATAGAGTTGCCCAGGGAATCGACCCCAACCACGAGGGGGAAGTTCTCTACCTGTAACCGGTACATGGCCTCGGGCCCAAGATCAGCAAACCCCACCACTTCCACAGCCTGAACTCTCTGGGCATACAGGGCTCCGCAACCTCCAAAGGCATAAAAATATACCGCCTGGGTTTCCTGGATCGCCCGAATAACCTCGGGAGATCGGGGCCCTTTACCGATCATTCCCCTCAGTCCGTGGCGCAGGAGATGGGGAGTAAAACCATCCATCCGGCCTGAGGTAGTGGGACCACAGGAACCAATAATTTTTCCCTGAGGAGTGGGAGTTGGTCCGGTGTAATAAATTGTCTGCCCCGCAAGGTCAACCGGCAGGGGCTCTCTATTGTCAAGTAAATGAATCAGACGTGCATGGGCTGCATCCCGGGCGGTAAGGAGAACCCCCTTTACCAGAACCATTTGACCTGCCCGAAGCCGGGAGAACTGGCATACATCCTCCGGCAGGGTTAATTGGATTTGTTGTTGGTCTACCATGACAACACCACCTTCCGCTCAGCCCAGCAGTTTACCGATATACCCACTGGCAGACCGGCAATGTGGGTAGGATAGGTCTCAATATGCACCCCCAAAGCTGTGGTTCTTCCCCCCAATCCCCCTGCGCCAATTCCCAGAGCATTAACCGCTTGGAGAATATCCTGTTCTAACTTTCGGTAATAGGGATCCGAATGGTGGTCATCCAAATCCCGCAGCAAGGCTTTTTTGGAGAGTTTGGCTGCCCAGTCCATGGTTCCACCAATGCCTAGCCCGAGTATTGCCGGAGGACAGCAGTTTCCCCCTGCATCGGTCATTGTCTGAACTGCTTTTTCAATAATTGCTTCGGGTCCCTGGGTTGGCTTGAGCATGAAGGTTCGGGAATAATTTTCACTGCCGAAGCCCTTGGATAAACAGGAAATGCGTAAAGAAGTCCCTGGTTCAAAATCATAATAAATTGCCGGTGGCAAATTGGTACCGGTGTTTTTCCGGTTTTTCAAAGGATCTTCCACCACGGATTTTCGGAATAATCCATCGGAATAGGCATTTTCAACAGCTTTGAAGATTATTGTATCCAGGGGATCTCCATCAATGCGTACATTATGGCCCATTTGAACGAATGCAAGAATGAAACC
>SKVS01000062.1 GCA_007129335.1 Spirochaetaceae bacterium | reverse complement strand
TCTACAGAATGGTTACAATTTAGAGAAAGGGCCTAGGAACTGGTGTTGACAATCTTCATGTGTTTTTCGACCCAGTCGGCGATATCTTCAATGGAAGCTTTTTGACCGATAACTTTCTGAATTAAAAAACTCTCTCCGTTGTCTGGCTTAACTTGTATCCGGAAGCCATTCATCCGCAAAAAAATTGCAGTCACCGCGAAGGCGACTCGCTTATTCCCATCAACAAATGGATGATTTTGGCAAAGGCTATTCGTCCCTGTCCTACATAGGCAAACTTCCTCTGACCGAATTAAAAATTGATAAATCCTTTGTCAGCGAAGTTACCACCAACCCTAAACAGTTAGTACTCGTTCAGTCCATTTGCCAAATTGCCCAGAACCTGGGGTACAAGGTTATTGCCGAGGGAGTTGAAACTCCGGAGCAACTTGAACTCATGGTTCAAGCGGGCTGCGATGGGGTGCAAGGGTATTATTTTTCCCGTCCCGAACCCCTGCCTGCTGCTCCAGCCTGATTTTCAGGCCTGGTCAAAAAAATCGCCCCACCCTGTTGGATTACCCGATCAATTATTCATCCCCAGTATTCTCAGCATCCCCAATATCCCCAAGAATATGATTCACCGTATCCAGAACCGTATGGGCCAAAGCTTCTGCATTGGTGTCAGGAAAACTGGTTCTGACGAATATGCACTGCCCAGCCCCGGAGTTCCGGCCGAACTCCATGTCCCGGCGGGTATCTCCCACCATGGCAACCTGGGCGGGCTCTAGTCCGTAGGTCTGACAGAACAGATCCATCAGTTCCCGGTGAGGTTTGCCCTGTTTTACTGAATTGTGAGTTCCCAGAAATTCAAACAGATCCAGCAAATTCGCCCTGCCGAGGGTATGGCGGGTGTTTGCATCATCATCGGCGGTAGCTAATCCGATCAGATAGCCCCGCTGTTTTAAGGTTTCCAGGGTTTGTCTGACCTGCCCGATGGGCTTTGCATCGATTTCGTGGCCGGAAAAACCATCCTGGAAGGCTTGTACCATGTCCTCGTATTTGAATCCCGGCGCATGGTTTTGGATGATCTGCAAAATGTCCTGAAAACTTCCGTGGGCAAACACGCTGTCGGGACTCAGATCATCGTCCCTGTCCCCTAAATCGTGGGCCAGTGCCCGGGCTTCCTGGGGTTGCAGTTCTGCCCTCTGGGCAAGACCCTGGACGAACCGGGAAAACAGGGGATACCAGGTATGCATGAAGTCTATAACGGTACCGTCTTTGTCGAAGAGTATAGCTTTAATGTGGCTGTAAATCATGGCCACAGGGTGGCAGAGACCGGTTACAAGGTCAAGCCTTCTCGAATAATCCTTTGACCACTGGTTTTCCGGACTGAACCATCAGCTTACTCATAGCGAAGACCGTATCCACTTCCAGGGTATCCCTATTGAGCAGCACAAGATCACCGTCGAAGCCCGTTGCCAGGTGCCCCTTGGATTTCAGCTTCAGCCTATCAGCAGGGTTTGCGGTCACTGGAGCCAGGGCTGTGGCCAAGTCAATACCCTGCTTTTGTACCGACAGGCGAACCTCGTGGAGCATGCTGTGGCAGGTGCCTACCACCATTCCGGAAAGCTCTCCCTTGCTGTCGAAGGTGGGAAGGCTTCCTCCCGCATCGGAGGAGAAGGTTATCCGGTCCAGGGACACTCCCTCATCAAGGAGGATTTTCAAGGATGTGCTGCACCGCAGTTCTCCCTCATCGAGAAATTGTTTCACCGTGCAGCTGGTAAAATCCACGTACCCGCCTTGTTTCGCCCATTGAATACCTGCCTTGAACAGGTCAGGATTTCGGGACATATGGGTAGGGGAAAACTGGGTACGGGGGATTTCGGTGGTGGCGACAATGTCCTCGAGCATGGCGAGCATGGCCGGCCCATCGCCCATGTGAATGTTTATGGTTCCTGCCTTGCCGCTGAGCATGCCTCCGACCCGGGTTTGGGCGGCAAGTCGGGCAACCTCATCCCGGGTTGGCTGGCTCGAGCGGTGGTCAGACAAAGCGATTTCTCCCGCGCCAATTACCTCTTCTATTAATATAAGGTCATCGGTTATATTTCCGGTAAGGGTGCGGATGGGCAGGTGATAGTTACCCGAATAACACCAGGCAGAAATTCCTTCCTCTTTCAGGGCCTTGATTTTGGCGATCAGATTGGTCATGGTTCGGCTGGTTCCGTCGGTACCCAGGGTGCCGATGACCGTGGTAACCCCGGCGGTGGTTATTTCGCTAAGGTGCATTTCAGGTGTTCGGGTGGTGTATCCTCCTTCACCGCCGCCTCCTGTGGGGTGCAGATGATTATCCACCAATCCGGGGATTGCCAGGAATTTCGAGCCGTCGATGATCTGCAGCGGATGTTCTGTACTGTTCAGGCTGGAGAAGGTGCCCAGATCATTAGCTATGGCAAGAATCTTGGTCCCACCTAAAAGAATATCTTTTTTTCCTACAAATTCGGGGCTGTAGACAGTAGTATTTTTAATAAGGTACATGGGGGCTCCTTGGGCAGATTCTTGAAGATTTGTGCAAAGGACGCACGGTTTTGTTTTTATTACGACCATGGTAGTATTATATTTCCCAGAACGCAAGGAAAACTTTGACGATTAAACGAAACACCAACCCATGAAGGAGGATATCATCCATGGAATTGACAAAGAAACAACGGGGTTTTGAGCTCACTCGGCAAGCTGGGGGAATTCTCCTGGGTAGTTTGCTCTACGGCATCGGACTTTCGTGGTTCCTGTTCCCCTATAAGATTGCTCCCGGTGGCGTGGGTGGTTTGAGCCAGATATTCTTTCACCTGTTCGGCTGGAATGCCGGTATGGTCATGATTGTCATGAACATACCCCTGTGGATCTGGGGAATGATTATGGTCGGCAAGCAGTTCGGCATAGGAACCTTCATTGGTTTTTTTACCAGTTCCATGATGGCCGACCTGGTTTCTCCCCGGGTACTGTATCAGTGGGGAATTTTTACCTCCATGATCGAGCGGTACAACATGGTGGACGGCATCATGAAAAATCCAACCGAATGGGCCATGACCGACCAAATTTTTCTGGCAGCCATTGCAGGGTCCATGCTTTTGGGTGTGGGAATCGGCATCATGTTCAAATCCAAATCATCAACCGGTGGTACGGATATTCCCGTTGCCTTCATGAAACGATACATGGGTATATCCATTGGAAATGGTTACCTGATCATAGAAACCTTCATCATTATGATCATTGGCATTGTGTTCGGTGATTTTAACATTGTCATTTGGGGCTACTTCGGCCTGTACCTGAGCTCCAAGTTCGCCGACATGATTACCGAAGGGATCAGCCGGGTCAAAACCGCCACCATTGTCTGTTCGAATCCCGCAGCCGAGCAATCCATTAAAGAACGGATTTACAACGAACTTGATCGCGGCTGTACCTTCCTGAAAGGCGAGGGCAGCTGGAGCGGAGAGGCGAAGAACATCCTTTTTGTCGCCCTGGGCATTCAACAAGCAGGGCTGCTGAAGTACATCGTCAAGCAGGAGGACCCCGGTGCGTTTCTGATTATGAACGATGTCCACGATATTTCGGGTTTCGGGTTCAAGAGCCGGGCCATAGATCTGGGGGATTGATTCGGGGTCGGAGGAAGTTTTTGGGATTTTGTGAATGTATGGGTTTTGAGTTTCCAGACAGTCGAGATGGAAAAAAAATACGTAACAGGCCTCAGTATCCTACATAAGAGCATATTGATGCATATTGAAGAAGATTAACTCCTGCTGTTAGGTCGTGTATTAGTACATAACTTGATGATCTGATCACATCTTGAATTGCTGGTTATCGAAATTCCAGCAAAAACTTCCAGACCGGAACAAGTTGAATAATACGGCCCTCTGCCTCGATGGTCTCACTCTGATTACGGGTAACAACAATGGATTCAGTGATATCCTGTTCCGCCATCGCTTCCAGCAGTGCGGAGAGCTCTCGTTTCCGGGTTTTCTCATCTATCATAGTATCGCAGACCTGAACAAGCCGTTTTTCTTTTCGCCCGATCAGGGTAAGAAAATCGACTTCCTTGCCGGTAGCAGTCCGGTAGTAAAATATGTCTGCTGTTGTGCGGCGCAGAGCTGAAAAAATGAGATTTTCGAGCAGATGCCCTGAGTTCACAAGAATGCCCGATGAAATGGATGTTACCATGGCATGGTCAATACAGTAGATCTTTTTCGGATTGGCCTTACTCCTGGAGAATGATGCATCGTACAGACGTACTGAGAAGAGGAAGTAACTGTCTTCCATCCATTCAATGTACTGCGCAACAGCTGATTTCTGGAGCTTGTGATCCAGTGACTTCAGTAACCCATATACACGATTAATGGAGTACAATGACCCGGCATTGTCTATCAAATGGAGAGCCAGATCGCGCAAGGCATTGGGATGAGCTATATCATGCCGCTCTACAAGATCCCGGTACAGAATACTCTGAAAATACTCCTGATGGATTTTTACCCTGAGTGCATCGGACGCATCCATCAACTCCGGGAAACCGCCGTTTCGCCAGTAGTCCTCAAAACAATTCTGTATGCGAAGACGATTTCTGCTTGTAAGGTGATACTTTACTTCAATACCTCTGGCATCGAGAAATTCCTGGAATGAAAAAGGAAACATCTCCCAGGATACCGAACGGCCACGCATCTGTGTTGCAATGTCCCGTGAGAGCATCTGTGCTGAAGATCCGGTAATATAGACTTGGCACATCTCGGTACGCATCAAGCGCTCTACAAAAAGTTCCCAGCGAGGAATCGCCTGTATTTCATCAAAAAAGAAATACACGGTTTCTCGGTTCTTTTTTTCAGGATACAGTTGGTAGTAGGCCTCAGTTACCAATCCCAGGCCGTATTCTTTCAGAAAATGAAGCCTGTCATCAAAGAAATTGATCATCACTATGTTGGTAGCCGAGGTTCCCTGGGAAATAAGCCGGGCTATTATTTGCCGCATAAAGGTCGATTTTCCACTTCGTCTTACACCAATACAAACGGTTGCTTTTCCCGTGACAGTTTCAATGTTGAGATGGCGTTGGACTCCAGTGTTTTGTTCTGATTCCTGACCGTCCAGAATGATTTCTTTCAATATTTCAATCATACCGTGCTCCATAGTGAAGGTACTATACCATAAAGTGGACTGAAAAAAAAACAGTTTTGGTGTTATTCGGGTTGGAAACGCTCAGGTTGGTATTTATTGATCAATTTCAGTGGTTCCAGACAAGCTATAATGGGAAATATGTAGCCTGTTTTTCAGGGGGACTCATTCAAAATTTCGCTGATTTCTGCTACGGGGATTTTGGTATATTTGCTGATGTCTTGAATGCTCATTCCCTGAGAGTTCATGGTCAAGATGAGGAAATCCATACCTTCTTGCCTCCCTTGTTCAAGGGCATATTCCCGTATAGCAACCTGATCCCGGACAAATTTTTCTCTTTGTTCGGCCTGGATGCGGATTTGATCATCGGTCAGAGCCGACTGGTATTTTTCATTAATGGATTGAATATCGGGATTTGATTGCAGAATGTCATTCATTATCTCATCCTCCATAGAACCTGCATGCAGCAGATAGTACATGAGCGTATAAACCTTTGAGGAAAGTATATCCCTGTGGGGAAGGGATTTCAATTGGTGTAAATTCAAGTAATCCATATTCAGGTGGTTTGAAACAGGCTCGTGTAGGTTGTGGATTTCCCGTAACTCGACCTGGGCGTGAAACAGCAATTTAAACTATGGAAAAGCAGAATACTTTTCCATAGTTTAAATGCTCACAATCGGCATTAGTTTGTCGGAATCCAAAAAACTTTGACGGTGCAATTCCAAATATGATCAATAGCGTGTGTAACAAGTTGGTTCATATTTGGAATTGCTGGAATGTACAGGCCAAGAAGGTTGATCAGGAGAAAAGTTCATCAGGTGGATTCCGATTGTCGGGGACAGCTGGGTGTAGTTATTTCCCTGTACCAGTTGTTGGGAGTAGGTCTTGGACCAGTAGTACAGAGTCCGCTCGAAGAAGCTGCTATGGGTAAGATTTTGCACTTCGATGTTGAACACAGCAATTCTCATGTAATGAGAATTGTATCGTTACCTTATTCCCATATACAACTTACTCTGGCCGTTTGAGGCATTTTAATTATGGAATGGAGGTTTCTCCGTTCCATAATTAAAATTGCTGGTTGAACCAGCGGCCGCAGGTGTCCCGAGCCCGAACATCAATTACCGAGAGTTTATCGCCCACGAACTGGGCCAGATTAAAGGGTGAGCGGATGGTCAGTTCATCCAGGGGTAGACGACCGCTGTCCTGGAGCACGGTGTTTAGTAGGGTTTTCAGGCAGCTTGACCATTCCTGGTGAGCAAAGATGTAATGAAAAATTACATCGTTTAGAGCCGAGGGTAGTTGTGAGGCCTGAGGATGTTTCGAAGACGCAGTGGTGTTGGTGGTTAAAGAAGGTTGGTTTTGGTTCATGTTGTTCCCCCTATGGTTAATACCAGGGAAAAGGGATGTTTTGATTTAAGGTTGGGGGACGATTTTGGGATTTTTTATGCTGGTTTTTGTGAAAAAGAGGGAGCACCTGGGAGATCCAGAGAGAGGGCGATGGATTAAAGTTGCTGATTAATCAGCAGGGGTC
>SKVS01000120.1 GCA_007129335.1 Spirochaetaceae bacterium | reverse complement strand
TGGGTCAAATAGCTGCCCAGAATGTAGTCAATGATTAAACCTTTTTGGATTGCTGCCTTCTTGGCATGGTCCAGCGAGCGGGCAGAAATATCAATGCCGGTAACCTTGAATCCCTTTTCTGCCAGGACGGTTGTGTATAAAGCCGGCCCGCAACCCAGGTCGAGAATCCGGGCACCGGGTTCAAGCTTGGTGCAGATCCAGTTCAGGGTGCGGGTTATGGTTTCAGGATTTCTCGAGGCAGCTTCATAGTTCGGGTCAAGGTGGGCTTCCAGCAGATACCGGGAAATATGGGGATCGTCCCACATGGAGTCGGGGCTGATGGTAAAGGGGTTAATTGTGTTGGTCATGGTAGTTTAGTGTATACCACGAACCACAAAGGTGGCACCACTTTTACCCGGCAAGGTTATGATGTACTCCCAGGTACGATTCTGACTCTTAATCGAAATGGTTCGAACGCTGTTTTCATGATTCACCAGAACTACCACAATCGAGCCATCGGGGTTTTCATAGGCTACCTGTTCCAAGCGCCAATGAATCGAGGGAGTTGATTCAATCCGGACAGCTCCGGGCTGAACGAACCGGCTGGAATGACCTAAACCGTAGTAGGTGTTGTTGTAGTGTATCTGATCGATCCTATCTGACCGAATTGTCACCAACCCCCGATTGGCATCGTCTATCCCATCCAGAGCCGGTCCAGAATTCTGATCCAGTGCCACATTCCAGGTAATGTAGGAGCGGGCCCAGTTCCGGGGAAACCGGATGGTGTGCATCATCAGATCCAGAAACATTCCCTCTTCGGTTCCACCACCGATCCAGGTTCCCGTTCCACCCTCGGTAAACCATTGCCCCTTATCGGGAAATTCGTTGTGCACGGTGGTGAGATTCTGATGAAAAAGGTTGGAGTAGTAATGCCAGGCGGTGCCGGCAATGTACTGAGCTGCTGATGACTGTAGCACCGTTCGGGCATAGTTTATGTCATCGTAATTATGGTCGTAGGCCAGGATTTTTACATGGCCGTAGCCCTCTGCGGCTAAGAGCGACCCGAGAACCTGAATAAAATCAATCTGTTGATGTGCACTCATGGTCATTCCCGGCCAGGGAGCGGCAAATTTTGGTTCATTTTGGACCGTTATTGCGTATATCGGTGAACCCAAAGCCTCATATTCTCGTAAATATTTGAGGAAATAGCGGGCGTAGGACTCATACACATTTGGCCTCAGGGTACCACCCCGGTTTCCGTACAAATGCCTGCCAGTTTTCATCCAGGCTGGAGGCGACCAGGGAGAGCCGATGATTTTGATCCGCCCAGGATCCACTGCTAATGCCATGTCTAAAACCGGCCGAATGGAATCCTGTTCCCGCTCCAGCGAGAAATATTTCAAGTCAAAATCATTACTATTGTTAGGTGTGTCTCCATAGGTCCAGGCCTCGAAGTTAAAGTCGCTTGCGCCCATGGGCTGCCGCAGCATACTCAGATGAATTCCCGTTGGCCCGAACAGACTTTCCATGACTCGCTCCCGCACCGGGGGACTGAGTTGATTCTTTATCAACCAGGTTGATGCCTCGGTCAACGATGCCCCAAAACCATCCATGGTTTGGTAGCGCTGAGAAGGGTTAAGAATGATTGTGGTGTGAATAATTCCTGAATATTGGGAACCGGCTTGAATGGAATCATGGCTGGGTTCCAGCCAATGGTCATTCGATGGGGTGGAAATCCACAATTCCATGGTTCCTCCGGGGGGAAAAGCGGGAATAAGAGGTTGCTCCTGTGTGGAGACGGTAGCATCTATGGCAGTTGTTTCAGCCATTTCAGTGCCCTGTCGGGGGCCAACACAACTGACCCACAATCCAAAAAGGATTGGGGTCAGTAAAAAAAGTTTCATGGGTTTTATTCTATCGGATCTGAGCTCCCAGGGAAACAGTTAGTGTTGCAAGATTATTCTTTGTATATGTCGAAAGACTATTTCCCCATGCGGTCTGATCAAACTCGCTGGTTCCTTCGGCTGTTCCCCCGAGAAATCGAATTGCCAGGTAGGGGTGTGCCCGCTCCCAGGCAGGTATTCCCACCTTCAGGGCAGCATCGAGCAGCGATCCGGTAAACTCAAAATTTGCACCATTGATAAACTGGGAGCTTGCATAAATCCCCACAACATCGGCCTCTATTTTCAGTCCTGAGGCAAAGGTATAGCCTCCATACAGGTTCAGTGCAGGAACTATTCCCAGGTTCTGGCTAACGGTCAGGCTGGGCTGACCCACAACCGATTGGGGATCCAGACTCTGAAAGCGGATACTGGCGTTCCGTAGCTGGATTGATGCTCCAACACCCAGGTCCAGACCATCTATTCCCGAAAACAGGTACCAGTAACTGAATCGGTAAAAGGGAAAACCGTAGGTTATTTCCATGGGAGAACCATCGGGAAAGGTTGTCCCGTCGATTGTCACCTCTTCTCGGAAGGTAACATTAGTCACCACAGTCAGGGGCTGGTACAGAAACTGAATCCGATGGTTATTGCCGATGTCTAACCCGGCAGAAAACCGCTGAAACGGAAACAGTATTTCCTGACCACCCTGGTTTACATAGTCAAAATCCGTTCCTGTTTCACCAATTTGAATGGTGTGGTGGAGGACTTTTTGGGCTCCGAATTCCGCATCGGCGAAGATTGAAATACCTGGGATGTCTGAGGCAAAACCTGTGACAGAGAATGCCATGAAGATCACCACAAGAATACTAAATGCTGTTCGTTTGTTTTTTTCCATTATGTACCTCTCTTGTATAACAAAGGTACGAAATGGTTATTTCAGAGGCAAGGTAATTCAAGGTATGATGAAAATGAGGCGCAAACCTCCTCCAACCGCTGTCGCTGGTCGGGATTTGATATGGTCTGAAAAAACTCCTGAAATGTATCCATGATCACTCCATTTTTTACTCTCTGCAATAGTACCACAGTATCTCAGTGCAAACACCAAAATGAACTTATATTTATTACTTTTTTAGTAACCTTTATTACCGAATAATTCCCCTGACTTGGGTATTCTATAACTATGGAGGCCCACTATGAGCGAGTATTTTGGTCCAAAGAAAGAAAATCAAATGTCTGATACAAGCGATCCCCGACTGCAGGAACTGAAACAAATTATTGATACCCTTGGAGCAGGTGCTGACCCGAAAGAGGTAAAAAAGCAGTTCGCCGAACTGATCCGCAACGCGGATGCCTACGAGGTAGCAGCCCTTGAACAATCGCTGATCCAGCAGGGAATGTCGGTTCAGGAGGTTCTCCGGCTTTGCGATGTTCATGCAGATGTGTTCAAGGAAGGCCTGGAACAGGGAAAGCAGCCCAATCAATTGCCTGGACACCCGATACAAACCTACAAGCAGGAAAATAAAGCAGCCAGAACGTATCGAAATAAGCTGGTTGCAGCCAGTTTGTTTGGAAATGGGAGTGCGCTCCAAAAAGCAACCACCCAAATCATGCCGATCGTGCGACACTATCAGCGGAAGGAAAACCAGCTTTTTCCCTACCTCGAACAAAAGGGATTCACCGGTCCCTCCAAAGTCATGTGGGGAAAGCACGATGAAATCCGTCAAACCCTGAAGGACTTGCAGGCTGCAATCCAGAGTAATCAGATAAAACAGGCTCGGAAACTCGCCCGCATTGCTGCGAAAAAAATTACCACCATGATATTCATGGAAGAGAAAATTCTGTTTCCTAATGCCCTGAAACTCCTGTCAGAACCCGAATGGGCCCAGGTACGCATGGGAGAACACGCTATTGGCTTTGCCTGGATTCAACCTGGTTCCCAATGGGATCCTGTTCTGGCCCTGGGACTAAACCCCGCAGCCCAGGCTGAGCAGACTGCTCATATTCCTCAAAATCGGGACCAATCTCATGCAATCTCCGATGTATCCATCCCCTTGAGCGTAGGCAGTCTGCCCCTGGATATCCTGGATAAAATCCTTTGTTCCTTACCTATTGATGTATCGTTTGTGGACCACGAGGACAAGGTTCTGTACTATTCCGATTCTCCCCACCGAGTCTTCCCCCGCAGTCCGGGAATCATAGGCCGGGATGTTCACAACTGTCATCCCCAGAAAAGCCTGTCGCAAGTGGAAAAAATCCTGACTTCCTTCAAAAATAAGGAGAAAGATCGGGCGGATTTCTGGATTCAGATGGGACCTAAATTTGTTGTGATATCATATAAGCCTATCTACGATGAAAATGGAACATACCGGGGTACCCTGGAAATGAGTTGGGATGCCGCAGAAGTCAGGGCCCTTGAAGGAGAACGGCGGTTACTCGACTGGTAACCATGATGCCTCTTGCATCTGGGATCGTTCAGGCGTATTTCCCAAAATTCCAACCGGAGTAAGAACTATGGCAGAAATGCTCAACACTAACGAAGAATTACAGCAACAACTCATGGCCTATGCCCGGGGTCTGGATGGGGGAAACACTAACCGCTCCCACTACGACCAGTACCAGGACTCCCTGGCCCTGGCCGGCCCCCAGGAGGTAAACTGGCTGGTGGACCAGCTAATGCAGGATATTCCCGACCTGGACCGGATTAAGTCCCTTGTTGCAAAATTCATACGAGCCTGTGGCAAGAGTCTGGATGATCATCCTGCTCCGAATTACCCTGAGAACACTCTTTTCTCTCAACTCCTGATTGAAAACTCACAGCTAACCCTTTGTTTCCAATCCATGACTCCGTTGATTAAACAGTGGTACAGAAGTGCCAGGGAGAATCTGGACCAATGCTTTAATCCAGATCAAATCACAGGTCAAATCGCAGGTCAAACCGGTGAATTAAAAGAATTAATCACAACAACTTTGCAGCTCCTGGAAACTCACTATACGTTTTTGCAAAACGAAGTCTTTCCCCGGTTTGAACAGGGGCCAAACCCCTTCCGCTGTGTCCAGTTGATGTGGTCAATACAGGATGATGTTCTGCATAACGGAAAAGCTGCACTAGATCTCCTGGACAAACCCCAGGAACTGCAAACCTGCAATGAAACTATGGGTAAATTTACCCTCGATGCAAAATCCCTGATATATCGAGAAGAAAAAATACTGTTTCCGGTCATGTTCCAAATGGGTCTGCTGACTGCCTCCGAAACATCTACTGAAGTAAAAGCGGATAACCCGGGCGTACCGGATACTTCCGACTCCCAAGCAGTTTTTCATTGTTCTACCGGGTCACTGACCGCAACACAACTTACGGCACTGTTCAAAGCTCTTCCCCTGGACATTACCTTCATTGATGATACCGATCGGGTACAATTTTTTTCCGAAACTCCGGACCGTATTTTTCCCCGTAGCCCGGGGATTCTAGGCCGAAAGGTAGAACATTGTCATCCGCCAAAGAGCTTGGACCGGGTCATAGCGATTGTGGATGATTTGAAATCTGGAAAAAAAGATGTTGTCCGCTTCTGGCTCAATCACCGGGGAACCATGGTGCTTATTGAATACCGGGCCCTGCGGGATGACCAGGGTAAATATCTGGGGATCATGGAATCAACCCAGGATATTACTGACATCCATGAACTAACCGGTGAAAAACGGCTGGAGGATTAACCCAGGAGGGTGAACAATGAACGAATCCACCTTACAGAGAGTTAAAAAAAAGACCTTAAACCTTCAGGTTTCGTGCCTGGGTTGTTTTTTCGGTTGTGCCATTACCTCCCAAGCCAGGGAATTAATCGAACAAAACCGACGGTTCAAACTCTGGGAAAAGGGACAGTATTTGTTTCAATCGGGCGACCCTGCCCATGGTATTTGGTCGGTTTGTACTGGTAAAGTCAAAGTGTTCCAGGATACCGAACAGGGGAAACATTTAACCGTCCGCATCGCAATTTCTGGTGAACTGATCGGCCATCGATCGGTTCTTGCCGGAACAACCTTTTCAGCCTCTGCAATTACCCTGGAGGAAACCCGCACCGCCTATTTGCCGACCCCGGTTGTAATGAAACTGATTGAAATTGAACCTGCTATTCGTGCAAAGCTGTTCCAGCACCTGGCCGATGAATTGGGACGGGCAGAGAACCTTGCAACTTCAATGGCCTATAACAAGGCTGAGCAGCGGCTGCTATGGGCCTTGGCCCAACTGTGCCGGAGTTGCGCCGATGAAAGTCCTGTAGTTCACGCTGACCATTTCGATATTCCTGCTCCCCGGCAGGAACTGGCCGAACTGTCCGGACTTACCGTGGAAGCCACAGTCCGAACAATCCGGCGGTTGGAGGAGCAGGGAATTATCAAGGCCCATGGCCATAGTATTCATATTCTCAAACCCCACATACTCGGGGATTTTTATTGATTTTTGCTGGCTTCAGGGGATGTTGACTTTTTCTGCTTTGCCATCAATACCCCATAGAGTCTTCGGATCAGAAGAAGTATGTAGATAATTCCAAGACCAACGTATAACCCCCGTAGAGGTCTGCTCGACTGAAGTGTCGTTCCCATAGCGTACCCGTGGTAAAAGGCCAGGGGGAACACTATCCACGCCAACCGGTGAATCGTCATCCACTTCTTTTGACTGAGCTTCAGGGGCTTCCACCAGAGGGCAACAACGACAGAAATTATTAACAGTACCAGTGCTACAATTCCAACAACCTTTGCTGGTTCACCAAAGAAGTCCCCATCCACAAGAACATCGAAGCTAAGCATTGCCAGGCCATGAAGTAACATAAGGAGAAATCCCAGTATACCAATGC
>SKVS01000216.1 GCA_007129335.1 Spirochaetaceae bacterium | reverse complement strand
GTTATTGGTTTGAATCTATAGTCTCTCAGTAACTTTCCTTATCCTGCGTTTGCCCTGTGTTTCTAAACCCTTGCACGAAATTCCCTTATCCTGTATAACCAAGGTATTACTTTGTAATACCCATAATAACAATTTTCTGGAGACTATACATGACAAAGAAAACCAAACTACCTGTTACCGTTCTTTCCGGATTTCTTGGCTCAGGAAAAACCACCGTGTTAAACCACGTATTAAATAACCGCCAGGGACTGAAAGTAGCTGTTATTGTTAATGATATGTCCAGCATTAACATTGATGCATCCCTTATCAAGGAAGGGTCAGCCTCTCTCCACAGAACCGAAGAACGGTTGGTTGAACTGACCAATGGCTGTATATGCTGCACCCTCAGGGACGATTTAATACAGGAAGTGTATGAACTTGCAAAGAATAACCGCTTTGATTACTTGCTCATCGAAAGTTCGGGCATCAGCGAACCGCTTCCGGTTGCCCAAACCTTTGAACTGGGAGAATTCCAGGGTACATCCTTAAAGAAGCTCATTGCTCTCGATTGCATGGTAACAGTCATCGATGCTTCAAGTCTCATGGAGAACATATTCTCCCGGGATAATCTCTCGGACAGGGGAGACAGCGCAGGACAGGGGGATGAAAGAACCATTGCCCACCTCATGATTGATCAAATAGAATTTGCCGATATTATTCTTCTGAATAAAATCGATCTGGTCGAACCTAAAGAAGTCCAGCGCTTGGCCACCCTTCTTGGTCAAATGAATACCAGGGCAAAGATTATCCCTATTCAATTTGGAACCATAGAGCCAACCGCGATTCTCAACACCAAACTGTTCGATAGTGAGTGGGCCCAAGGAACCGATGCCTGGGAAGAAGAACTAAATACCGAACATACTCCCGAAACCCTGGAGTACGGAATTGGCAACTTTGTGTACCAGAACAGAAAACCCTTCGACCCAGAGAAGATTCAGCAATTCTGGAAAGAAACCTGGCCAGGGCTCATCCGGGCAAAGGGATTTTTCTGGACAACCGAAGATCCATCATCTGCCCTTTTCGTAAGCGTTGCGGGAAAACGGGGAACCATTGAACAGGCTGGATTCTGGTGGAGTGCGGTTGATCCATCTCAACTACCCCAGGATGAAGACTTCCTGGCCGAGCTTGAATCCATTTCAGAACCACCCTACGGTGATCGGCGTCAAGAACTGGTATTCATTGGACAAGGCCTGAAAGAGCAAGAAATGCGAGCCTATTTGGACGGATGCATATCGAGCATCATTTGATCTAAAACACCCCGGGTCAGCCTGAAACTGAGCAATCCGGAGATGACATAACTCGCTGAAATTGCACCGAACAAACCGGGCAAACCGAAAAAACGGTCTAATACAATCCCCAAAGGAATAGTGAGTCCGAACATCTGGATTAGCCCCAAGGCCGCAGCGACCATGGGTTTTCGCAAAACATTGAGCCCTGCTGTAGAAACCATGAAAATGCCCTGGAATGCATAAGCGGCAGATACAACCCGGACATACAATGATGCTGCGGCTACTACCTGAGGATCCTGGTTGAAGATGCGAACGATTGGTTCGGGAATTACCAGAAAAACCCCAAAACTGGCAAAACCAACCAGGAAACAGAATTTTGTGCTGGCAGCAAATGCTTCCTTGACCCGGTCATTTCTCCCTGCTCCCATATTTTGGCCAATGAAAGGACCAACAACCACCGAAAGAGAATTGACAAAAGAAAGGGCAAATACTTCCATTCTGTGGGCAACCCCATATCCTGCCACAGCAGGAGTACCGTACTGTGCCACCAGCCGGGTAACAACCCCGGCACCCAAGGGCACAATGAGCCTGGTGCCGCTAATGGGAGCCGCAATAACCATGATGTCCCGAAAGGACTGCCATCCCTTGCTAAACATACCCCTACCCAGGTAAATCAGCTTCTCCCGGAAAAAAAGCAACCCCAGGGAAACAACCAAGGTCAAGCTGCGGGCTATGGCCGTAGCTACCGCAGCACCCCGAATTCCGAGGGCAGGAAAAGGTCCCAGTCCGAAAATAAGCAGGGGATCCAGAAGGGCATTCAAACCCGCTGCAATGAGCATGATGTACGCAGGCAACCGAACCTCACCGGTGGACCTGAGGATATGATTCCCCACCATTGTCATGATTATGAACATGACTGCGGGGTACCAGACCTCCATATAATCCCGGATGTAGGGCAAAATGTCATCCCGAGCCCCCAAAAGCCTGAACAGGGGATCTATGGTAAGAACCCCAACGGTGGCTATGGAAAACACCAACACCAGAGCCATGAGCATGGCATGGGTCGCAAGCCGCTTTGTGGACTCGTTATCCCCCTCTCCAATTGTTCGGGATATAACCGCAGAAGCCCCCTGTCCCAGACCCTGGGCCAAAGCACCAACCACCATAACCACAGGAAAGGTAAAACTCATTGCAGCAAGCTGATCCCGGCCAAGACGGCCTACATAATACGTGTCTACCAGATTGTAGAGAATGAGCCCCAGTACTCCACTGATTTGGGGTATTGCCATGGAACGAAGAACCTTCGATACCTGCCCATCCAAGAGTACAGGCCTTGAGCTGAGGGGGGCTGTTTTTATCATATTCATTAATAGTAACAGGAAAGGGCAGTTTCCAAAAGACAATATGGCAGGGCAAACGCATATGGCTACTATTGAAAGTGGAAAATACACAAGTCCAGGAGTACTAGGTCGCTCATGACTATAGATTCAAACCAATAACTCGACAATTGTAGAGTTATTGGTTTGAATCTATAGTCTCTCAGTAACTTTGATTGCCCTGCATTTTCAAACTGCATCAAAACTTGTGGTAAGCACTATATATGGTGGTCAGAAATTTCGCATAAAGCCACCTGTGGGGTGGCGTACGGTATGTACCCCAAGCTTTGATGCACTTATTCTCTTTTTGCCGGAGGATTTGCAAAAAAGACTATTGCAAGAGTCACTTTAGTCACTCAGACTTTGTTTCAGCCTCTTCTCGCATAAATCCATGAGCTTCCACTCTAGAATTGGTATTCCCCGTATTGCCTGTCCCGGCATTGTAATAAGCCTGCATGGCTCCTGGCAGAGTCCGCTATAGCCATCCTGGCAACCTTTTTGTACCAGGCTCGATTCCCCAAAAAAGGCACCGGGCAGCAGGGTTTCGATCATTCTCCCTTCTCTCTTTAAGGCAACCGAACCTTTTTCAAGCATCATCAACTGGGGCTCATGAAAAGCAGGAACCTCCTGGCCTTCGTCAAGTTCAATCCTGTTCATGGCCCGGGCAATACCATGAAGAACAGGGGAACTCACCAGTTCTCCAAATAATCTGGTGGATTGCAGAAGCAGCATATCAGAAGCAATTTGCCGTACCCTGCCCAGATCTGAATTTCTCTGAATAAACTGCCTGTAAAGCTCCATGGGAATTTCCAGGACATTCAAATAACTCCGCGCCCTGTAGGTAAATTCAGTACTATCACCACCCAGGGCATCAAGTTCGCCGATTATCGTACCCGCGGATAACATATAATCCAAATGAGACTCAGCCCGGACCAGCTCAGCAACCCCAGTAATGATAAGGTACACCGTACTGGGAATGTGACCTTTTTTCTGAATAATAAAACCGGGATTCACAACCCTGCTGGGACAGTTCAGGAGCATTTGCAATTCATGGGATTTGGCGTGGGGAAAGTACCGGCTTAAATACCCTGCAGCTGCCCGCCGAACATAATCCTGCTGGGCTGCAATAAGAATGTCCTCCTGTCCAAAACTGGCATTGGAGCCAATTTCCTTTTCCTGGGTGGTTAGATCCCGGCTAACATGGGCAAGGACAATTTTTTTCGAACGATCATGTACAAAATCCTTGGCTTCCCCATGGATCATACCCCCACCAATATCGATCTTTTTAATATCCATAGGGGTTAAAAGAGCCCGATTCAACGACCGGTACAGGTCTTCGGACAGTTTCGTCCTGTTTTTCGCTTCCATGAGCATGGAATAAAGTACCTTCTCCGAAGCAATGTCGGCCAAATGACCGTAGGTTTTATATCCGCCATCCCACAGGGTCCGAAAAAACAACACCGTAGTTTCTACAGGATGAAGGGAGAATACGGGCATGACTTCAAGCCCGTCTATGTCATTCCAGGAATCCTGCTTAAGGTCGTAAATTTCGAAGGAATTCTCAAAATTGGACTCGGGCAGCCCCGTAATTGCACAGAGCTTTTTGATCAGACCGGCCCGTACAAGGGGAGTTGCATAATGCTTCACCTTATGGTCGGTTCTTATCATAGTAGTAAGCCCGGCAAAATGATCATCGTGGGCGTGGGTATGAAAAATCCCATCTACTTCGTTAACACTAATTCCCAAAGACGTCAGACTATCGATAATGTTCGGACCCGTATCGATAAGGTAGATTTTACCCTGAAAGGTAATGATGCTGGACATGCAGGGGCGTTGGGTATCCCAACCATCTCCCTCGCCTATATGGACAATAGAGAAATATTCCCTGCTAATTCTATGGTAATCCAGTTTTACCGGAGGCTCATAACTGTGGCCGTTTTCCAGATTCAGATTAACCTCTAGTGTCTGATCCTCCGTTTCCAGACGGAAAACATTCTCCGAAAGACGGGAAATCCAGAAACCCGGTCTTGCCTCAATCTTTTTGGATTGGAGGGGTACCAGTTCGAGCAATTCATCGCTTTTCCGAATCTTGTTATAGGCAAATGCCAGCTTAATGCGAATAACCTCAGCTGCGAAGTCAGGATCCACACCTGTATCTTCCACTTCCTGCTGATTCGCAAGTCCATAGGTTCCACGAAACAAATACTCGGACAAAGCCCGAACCTGGTCTGTATGTCCAATAACCAGGGGTTTTGCTCCCGTATTTCCAGGATGATCGGGTATGATCATTCCCTGTCGATAGAACATTTGCAGAATAGGAAACTCAGCCAGATTAGAAAGTTTTCCTCCCTGTACCGAAACATCGGAAAGTAAAATAGCATTCGGACCTGTTTCAATAAAACCGTGACTGGAAGATTTTTGGGAAATGAGGCCCCGCTTCATGAGGTGCTTTACCACATCTGGGGGACATCCACATAGAATTCTAAGACCAACCTCCGGAACAGAAACGTAGTACACCCCGGAGGTAACAAACAATTTCTCCATATTTTATAGTCTACTTGAAAAAAACCAATCCTGCCCGGAAAAATGCTGATTTTTCCCTAGAGATTCTCTGGTACCAGCAATTGAGGCTGGTACAACGAAGCTTGTGGTAAACTTTTCGGGATCAGTGTCAGGGGTTTTCCCAACCTAATTGCGCTATTTTGTCAGGTCCGACTGCTGAGTTTGCCCTGAGTAAGAAAGGGGTTGTCTTTAGGGCAGCAGAATAACTACAGGGCCTTAAGGGCGGCAATAATCTGAGGATAGGGCTCCTGGGAATCGCTTCCATAATGTTTCAGAAATTCATCTACCCCAACTTCCTCTTCGGAACTGGAATTTGTGTCCTTGTCCCGCTCAATATAATACAACTTTCCACCCCGTAATTCATATCCGTATTCCCCGGTTCCATCCTGTTGTACATACCATGTGGCCATAGATCATCTCCTTTTCCCAGAGCCCCGTTCAAAAATAAGGGTAATGCTAGTTACTCAGGAAATCAAGTTCCTTCAGAAATAGCCAGGTCATTAGCCCTGTTCCAACCTTCAGAGCCTGTTCATCTATCATGAGGGTTGGGCTGTGAAGCGGGCTGGTCCAACCATTTTTGCGGCTTCCTGCGCCTATATGATAAAAACACCCCTGAACACGTTGATTATAATAGGCAAAATCCTCAGCCCACATCATTAAGGGAAGGTCAATTACCTTTTCCGGCCCTAGAAAATCCTGGGCTGCTTGCTTTGTCCGGAGGGTCAGGGCCTCATTATTCGAAACTACCGGATATCCCCGGTCAATATGAACATCGCAATGTCCCCCCAGAGCAAGAGCGGTATGCTGAGCTATGACCCGAATTCTTTCCAGGGCTTCGTTGCGCCAGTCTTCATGAATGGTGCGGAAGGTACCCAATACAAGGACCTCATCGGGAATGACATTCATGGCTCCATCTCCGCGAATTTTACCAAAACTCAGAACACTGGGAATTTCGGGATTTGCATTTCTGCTGACAACCTGCTGCATGGAGGTAATAATTTGTGCTGCAATGGCAATAGGATCCACAGTCAAATGAGGGGTTGCACCGTGCCCTCCCCTTCCTCGAATTGTAAGGGAAATTTCATCGCCACTGGCCATCATGAGACCCGGCCGAAATCCCACAACACCCGCTTCTATGGCTGGATTTATATGTTCACCAAAAATACTTTGCACCTTGGGAGCATCGAGGACCCCATGGCGAATCATAGAAAAAGCACCACCAGGATTCTTTTCCTCAGCTGGTTGAAATATTGCTACAGCGGTTCCCTGCCAACCAGATAGATTTTTGAGTAATTCCAACGAGGTAAGAAGAATTGCCGTATGGGCATCGTGTCCACAGGCGTGCATGACTCCGGGATTTTTGCTTTTAAAAGGGATCTCGTTCATTTCATGAATTGGTAAGGCATCAAAATCTGCTCTTAAAGCAACGACTGGGCCACTCCCCTTGGTTAATACAGCTCTAATACCATTGTTACCGTAACCCTGATTCCATGGAATGCCTATTTCAGTAAGTTG